>JALYLB010000115.1 GCA_030774475.1 Chloroflexota bacterium
GATCCCCGACGCGGCATCGGGCATGGTCGCCATCCAATACGGGCTGCGCGGCCCGAACATGGCGGTCGTCTCCGCCTGTGCCACGGGCGGCCACGCCATCGGCGAGGCAATGGAGACGATCGTTCGTGGCCAGGCCGACCTGATGCTTGCGGGCGGGACGGAGGCGGTCGTGGTCGAGCTCGCGGTCGCCGGATTCAGCCAGATGAAGGCGCTCGGCACGCCGATCGACCCGGACACCGGTGCCTACGACCCGACCATCGCCAGCCGCCCGTTCGACGCGACTCGCAATGGCTTCGTCGTCGCGGAGGGGAGCGCGGTGCTCGTCCTCGAGGAGCTCGATCACGCGCTGGCCCGTGGAGCCACGCCGATCGCCGAGGTCATCGGCTATGGCTCGTCGGCGGATGCGTTCCACATGGCCGCCCCGGCCGAGCGCGGCGAGGGCAACCAGCGCGCCATGCGCGCCGCGCTGGCGCGCGCCGACATCGGTCCGGAGGCGGTCGACTACATCAACCCCCACGGCACGAGCACGCCGCTCAACGACAAGTACGAGACGCAGGCGATCGAGGCGGTCTTTGGCGATCACGCGCGGCAGCTGGCGGTGAGCTCCACCAAGAGCATGACCGGTCACCTGATGGGCGCCGCCGGCGCGCTGGAGGGCTGGGCGTGCGTGAAGGTCATCCAAAGCGGCTGCATCCCGCCGACCATCAACCTCCGTCACCCCGATCCGGAGTTGACCCTCGACTACGTTCCCAACGAGGCACGCGCCGCCGACGTGCGCGTCGCTCTCTCGAATTCGATGGGCCTGGGCGGCCACAACAGCACCGTCATCTTCCGTCGCTTCGAGGAGTGACCGCTCAACCATGAGCCGCGACCCCGGCCGTCGCGCGGTTGTCACCGGAATGGGCGCCGTGACGCCCATCGGCAATGACGCACCAACCTTCTGGAGCAACCTGACCGCGGGAGTGAGCGGCGTGGCGCGCATCGCGGCGTACGATCCGTCCGTCGAGGAGGTTCAGATCGCGGCGGAGGTCAAGGGCTTTGATCCCGCGACCTGGATCGACTTCAAGCAGGCGCGCCGCATGAGCCGCTTCAGTCAGCTGGCCGTGGCCTGTGCGGCGCAGGCGATCGCCGATGCCGGCCTCGAGATCACCGATGCGAACCGTGACGACATCGCCGTGGTGGTCAACACCGGCGGCGGTGGGATCGGTGACGTCGCGCTTGGCGAGCGCGTCTTCCTCGAGCAGGGCGGCAAGCGGGTCAGCCCGTTCATGGTGCCGATGCTCTCCCCCTCCATGGCCGCGTGCCAAATCAGCATCCAGAACAAGCTGCGCGGACCGGTGATGACCTCGGTCGCGGCATGCGCATCGGGCGTGCAGGCCTTCGTGGATGCGCAGCGGCTCATCGAGCACGGGGACGTCGAGGTCGTGATCGCCGGCGGGACGGAGTCCACCATCCTGCCCGTGGCCTTCGCGGCGCTGGCCAACATGGGAGCCCTCTCCAAGCGCAACGACGAACCGGAGAAGGCGTCGCGTCCGTTCGACGCCAACCGTGACGGGTTCGTCTTTGGGGAGGGTGCGGCCGTGCTGGTGGTCGAGTCGGCGGAGCACGCCGAGGGCCGGGGTGCGACGATCCTGGCGGAGATCGCCGGCGGAGCCCTGACCGGTGACGCCTTCCACATCAGTGCCCCGGACCCGTCCGGCTACGGCGCGACGCAGGCCATGATCCGCGCCCTGCGCGACGCCGGGATGCGTCCGGAGGAGATCGACTACGTCGCAGCACACGGAACGAGCACGCCGCTGAACGATGCGACCGAGAGCAAGGCGATCCGCGCCGCATTCGGGGAGCACTCCTCGAAGCTCGCGGTGAGCAGCAACAAGTCGATGGTCGGGCACACGCTGGGTGCCGCCGGCGCCATCTCCGCCCTGGCCGCGGTGCTCGCCATCCGCGATGGGCTCGTCCCGCCCACGATCAACTACGAGACCCCCGACCCGGAATGCGACCTTGACTACGTGCCGAACGAGGCGCGGCGCACGCCGGTCCGGGCGGCGATCGTCAACGGCTTCGGGTTCGGCGGCCAGAACGCGGTAGCGGTCTTCCGCACCTACAGCTGACGCGGCGCACAACGCTCCATCCGGCGTCGGGGCCATCGGCTCAGCCGATGAGATGACGCGCCGTCAACCTATCGGCGCTTTCGCGCCAGCGCCTTATCGGCTCAGCCGATGAGTGAGCGCGCGGCGAGGTCGGGGCGCCGATTTCAGTTGGCTTCGTGTGCGGTCCTATTGGCTCGGCCGATGGCATGGCGCAGGCAGAAGCGCCCGAACAGCTCTTGCGATGGCCCGCGCGCGGACTCATCGGCACAGCCGATAACCCCCTCCGACCAAGCCCACCTCCGGGCCGCTGATGCGCACTCTCAGCGGCTCTAGCGATAAAACGGGTCCCGCCAGGCAGGCGACCCGTCCAACCCGGGCTTCCGGCGGTACCCTCCCCGGCCTGACCTTCGGGCGAATGCCAGCGGAGGTCCGCAGACCTAGCATCCGCCCATGACGGTGTTCGCTGCCCGCGCCCGGTCCGGCGCCCCACGCCCCAACGGCCTATCCCGATGACCCAGGTCAACGGCTTCCGCCTCGCCTACCGCGGCCTGGTCGCCGGCCTTGCGGCTGGCTGGGTCTGGCTCGCCATCGTCCTGGCCGGGCTGCTACTCGCGGGGACCGATCCCTTCGTCGCCACGCGGTCGCTCGGCACCGGCTCATCGGCCTCTGGAATGATCGCCGCGCTGGCGCTGGCGCAGGCGCTCGCCGGCGGCATCGGCGTCGTATTCGCCTACTTCTTTGGGCGCTACTTCACGGTGCGCGGCACGGTGGCGGCTGCGGCGCCGGCGTTCGCGGTGCTCTGCTGGCTGGCGGTCTCCGAGCTGACCGATGGCGCGGGTCTCGGCTGGGCTGCCCAGGTCGTCCTGGTCCTGGCCGCCCTCGCCTACGGAGCCATCCTCGGCAGCACCATCCCGGTTCGCGGCGAGGTCCTCCGCCGCAGGTAGCGGTGCCGGTTACTCGACAGGGTCGCCCTCGATATAGAGCTCAGGCTTGAATCGCGGGCCACGACCCGGCAGGGAGGCGATCCAGTCACGAAGCGCACTCTCGGCCGTCGAGAAGGCAAGCTCGTCCCACGGGATCTCATCCGGGCCGAATCCCCGCACCTCCAACGTCTCCGCGCCGGGCTCCGCGACTCCCCCGACCACCTGGGCCTCGTAGATGACGGTGACCACCGCCGCCTGCGGTCGCGAGTAGACGCCGATCAGCCTCCCCACCTCGACGAGCAGCTGGGTCTCTTCCTCCGTCTCGCGCCGCGCGCCCTCCTGCGCCGCCTCGCCCAGCTCGAGGAATCCCCCCGGGTAGCTCCAAAGGCCCGCCCGCGGCTCGATCGCCCGCCGCGCCAGGAAGACGAGGCCGTCACTCAGCGGGAGGGTCCCAACCACGAGCCGCGGGTTCCGCCAGGTGACGTGGCCGTTTGGACAGACCAGCCGGGGGGCGTGATCGGCCTCAAGACGTTGTGGCGACACCGGCAGTCCGCAGGCCGGGCAGAAGCGCGGCTCCTCACCCAGGGTGAGCGGATACTCGCCGACGGGAGGCGATGGCACCCATGGATGGTAGCCATATCCCACCCGATACAATGCCGCACCGAATGCCTGAGCCCCACCCGGTCCGCCTCTACAACTCGCTGACGCGCCGCGTCGAGCCGCTCGAGCCCCACACCCCCGGGTTCATGGGCATCTACACCTGTGGGCCCACGGTCTACCACTACGCGCACATCGGCAACCTGCGCAGCTTCCTGTTCGCGGACGTCCTGCGGCGCGCGCTCGAGTACCTGGGCTATCAGGTCAAGCACGTCAAGAACATCACGGACGTGGGCCACCTGCGCGACGACACGTTCGACGAGGGCGAGGATCGGATGGAGCTCGCGGCCGAGGTGGAGGGCAAGAGCCCGGCGGAGATCGCGGACTTCTACACCGAGGCCTGGCTCGAGGACGAACGGGCGATCAACATCCTGCCGGTCGACGTCTATCCGCGGGCCACCGAGCACATCCCCGAGATGGTCGATTTCACGCAGCGGCTGCTCGAGAAGGGCCTCGCCTACGACGTCAACGGCACCATCTACTTCGACGTCAGCGAGTTCCCCGGCTACGGCAAGCTTTCGGGCCAAAGGCTTGACCAGATGCGTGCCGGCCATCGGGTCGAGGTCGAGACCGACAAGCGCGACCCGGAGGACTTCGCACTGTGGAAGGCTGCCGGGCCACATCGGCTCATGAAATGGCCGTCACCGTGGGGGGATGGCTTTCCCGGCTGGCACATCGAGTGCTCGGCGATGAGCCTCGAGCACCTGGG
>JALYLB010000116.1 GCA_030774475.1 Chloroflexota bacterium
CATTCCCGATGAGCGTGCTCGCCAACTCTGCGACGTCCGGGTCGCCCAGGGGTCCAAACGATGTGCGCCTCCCGGCTGCGCGATCGGTGCGGTATAACCCGTCCCTTCCGGAGCTCCAGGAGCTCACGAGCCGGATGGCCCAAGCGCGGCGCACGAGCTTCGGCAACTACAACGTCCAGACGCGGGTCACCAGCCGATCCGCGGGGTCGACCTTCCTCATTACCGACGATCCATCGGTCACCACCGGGAAGTCGATCACCACTGAAGAGGGGCGCCGCGTCGCGAAGGTCCAGGCGGAGTACATCGCCGGGCGCGAGATGCTCGTGATCGACGGCTACATCGGCAACGAGCCGGCCTTCCGGATACGTGTGCGCCTCTACATCGAGGAGGCCAACGCCAACATCGCGGGGATGCAGCAACAGCTCTACTTCCCCCCAGACGCCCCCGCGCACGAGTGGGACCCCGAGCTGGTCATGATCTACACCCCCAACCTCCCGGTGGCCGGCTACCCCGACGACCGGCTGATCAGCGTCGACCTCGAGGCGGGCATCACCCGCGTCTTTAACTCCGACTACTTCGGGGAGTCGAAGAAGGGCGGCCTGCGGATGTGGAACGCCATCGTCTTCGAGCGAGGCGGCCTCGCCATGCACGCAGGCTGCAAGGTGGTGCCCACTGATCGGGGGGAGCAGGTAGTCCTGATCATCGGCCTATCGGGGACCGGTAAGACGACGACCACCTTCACCCGGCAGAACAACAGCCAGCCGGTACAGGACGACTTCATCGGCCTGTTGGCCGAAGGCAAGGTGGTCGGCACCGAGAACGGCTGCTTCGCCAAGACCTTCGGCCTTGATCCGCGGCACGAGCCCGCGATCCATGGCGCGGTCGTCAAGCCGGACGCTTACCTCGAGAACGTGAGCCAGAAGGAGGCCGATGGGCCGGTCGACTTCTTCGACACGAGCTACACCAAGAATGGGCGCGCAACCTTCCCGATGGCCTCGCTCGGGATCTGGCGGGATCCGCGCGAGGTCGGCCCGGTCACCCAGCTGCTGATCCTCAACCGCAACGACAACATCATTCCCGCCGTTGCGCGGCTCTCCCGCGAGCAGGCGGCGGCCTATTTCATGCTCGGCGAGACGCAGGGCACCTCGGCGGGCGGCAAGGCCGAGGAGGGCAGGGCGCTGCGGATTCCGGGCACGAACCCCTTCTTCCCGCTCCGTGACGAGCAGCAGGCCAATCGCTTCCACGAACTGATGGGGACCTGCGAATTCGAGGTCTTCCTGCTCAACACCGGTCGCGTCGGTGGTGGGCCGATGGAGCCCGGATCGCGGAAGGTCGAGATCGAGCATTCCGGGGCGATCGTCAAGGCCATCGCGGAGGGCACCATCCGCTGGACACCGGATCCCGACTTCGGCTACGAGGTGGCGGCCCAGCTGCCGGGCATAACTCAGATGGAGCTGCTGCAGCCGCGCCTGCTCTATGAGCGGACCGGTCGCGCCGACGAGTACGCCAGCTGGGTCGCCCGCTTCAAGCGCGAGCGGGTGGACTTCCTGGAGCGCTACCCCGGGCTGCGCGGCGAGATCCTGGACGCGATCCGCTAGGCATCCGATGCCGTCGGAGCGAGGAGACGGCATAGGCCGTCAATGCGTGACTGAGACCCTTGAGTTCCAGCCCCTCTACGGCTTCGGCGTCAACCATTCCCTCGATGGCGGCGAAGACGCGCTGGCTTACGAGGATCTGCCCGGCGGCGGCGGCGTCTGACAGTCTCGACGCGAGGATCACTGCATTCCCCACTGCGCCATAGTCGTAGCGACCCTCGAAGCCGATCCTGCCCAGGGTCGCATACCCGGCCGCAATCCCGATTCCGAGCCCCAGCTCGTAGCCGCGCTTGTGCCACTCGCCGTACAGGTTCGCGAAACGTTGCCGCATGGCGACGGCGGTTCGCACGGCGGCAAGCTGATGGTTGGGCACGATCTGCGGGTCATTGAAGAAGACCATCAGGCCATCCCCCGCGAAGTGCTCGACGGTACCGCCGTTTGAAACGGCGAGCCCGCCGACCGTCGTGTGGTACTGGCGCAGCACGCCAAAGACCTCCTCTGGTTCAGCCTGTTCGGCGAACGCAGTAAAGCCACGCAGATCAGCAAACAGGGCACTGATCTCCCTGCGGTGCCCCGCCAGGAGCTGCTCACCTTCGGCGCTCGAGAGCAACTCCGCCGCCTGCGGTGCGTAACGCGCCAGCTCAGTCCGCTGGCGGTCGATCGTTCCAAGCAAGCCGGCGAGGCGCATGGCGATGCCGGCCTGGTCGGCAAAGACCGTCACCAGTGCAATCACATCGTCGCTGAAGGTTTCGACAGCCGTCCGGCCCACCCCAAGGACGCCGTTCATTCCCTCGTTGGTCCGTATCGGGACGCCCATCAGCGTGTGGTAGCCGCCGACGCTGAGCGCACTCGAGCGGTAATCCGGATCGGCGGCAACGTCTGGTATCTGCACGACGCGCCCAGCCAGAGCAACGCGTCCTACGATCGAATCACGACTGACGGTCTCTGGATGGGATCCGTCGTGCGCCCAATGCTCCGGAGATCCCCCGCTGCTCGCGGCGAATCGAAAGACATCACCGTCGCGGAGGAAGCAAAAGCAGACGTCAGCGCGACAGATCGCCCTCGCCTCGGCGGCAATCTCGTCGAGAACAGGCTGGAGTTCGAACGAGGCGCCACCGACGACAGCCAGCACCCTCCCCACTGCCGCCAGGGATGACCTGTCGTCTTTGGTTGGGCGTTGATCGACCACTGATCACGTCTCCAGCGTTGCCTCGACCTAGTGTTCGTGGTCCTCGTCCTCGAGGGTCGCCTGCACCGATAGCTCGACATTCCCTGCCAGCGCTCGCGAGATCGGGCAGCCCACCCTGGTGGTTTCCGCGGCCTCCGTGAACGAGGCGTGGGTTGCTCCGGGCACGTGTCCGAGCACGGTCAGCCTCGAGGAGACGACCGTCCATCCCGCGTCACGCTTGTCGAACGTGACTTCCGCTTCAACGTGGAGGTGCTCGGGCGGGGTACCGGCCCGGCCCAGCTCGGCGGAGAGAGCCATCGCGAAGCAGCTGGAATGCGCCGCCGCCAGCAGCTCCTCAGGCGAGGTGCGACCGTCCGGGGACTCGGTGCGAGAAGACCAGCTGACCGGCAGGTCCTGGAATGTTCCACTGGTCCCGGCGCTAACGGTGCCGCTCCCCTTCGCGAGATCCCCCTGCCAGGTGACCGTCGCACTCCGCACGGCTGCCATCGGTGATCCTCCTGCTTGTATCCTGATTGTCCGAGCGTACCCCGATTCGGAGCCGATGACGACCGAGACAGCGCCACCAAACCCCGAGAACCCGATTATCCGCGGCGAGAAGGTCTACCTCCGCCCGGCGGAGCGCAGCGACCTCGACGCCTTCGTCCGCTGGTTCAACGACGCGGAGACCCGGCGCTACCTGGCGATGGTCGGGCCAATGGGCCGCGCTGCGGAGGAGCACTGGTTCGACGGGATGCTCGAGCGGCAGGGCAAGCGGGACAACCACTTCGTGATCTGCCTGCTGAGCGATGCTCGCGCCATCGGTACGGCCGGCCTGCACGAGGTCGACCTCGAGTCCGGCAACGCCGCCTTCGGGATTGCCATCGGCGAGGAGGCGGACCGGGGTCGCGGTTACGGGACCGATGCGCTGAATGCGATCTGCGACTTCGGCTTCGGCGATCTGCGCCTCGAGCGGATCTGGCTTGATGTCTACGAGCCGAACCTCCGAGGCCAGGCCAGCTACCGGAAAGCCGGGTTCGTGCTGGAGGGCACCCTGCGCCGAGCACACTTCCGACGCGGCGAGTTCCTCAACGTTCAGCGCATGTCACTGCTCCGCGACGAGTGGCTCGCCCTGCCGCGACGCGCCTCGGCGGAGGCACCGGCTGGCTGACGGACCCGGGGGCTCAGCGCCTCGGGTACGATGCGGAGCGTGTTCGAGCTCCGACGCGACCCGATCACCGGCTGGTGGTCGGCGATCGTCACCGATCGATCGTTCGAGCACAGCTCCTTCGCCGTCCAGGCGCTCCCGGTCGAGGGCAGCCACTGCCGCCATTGCGACGAGGCGCCCGACGAGGACGACGATCGCGTCCGGCGCGTGACGTTGCGAACTGACGCTTTCCACCGTATCGACGCGACGAAGGACCGGGCCGCGCAGCTCTCGATCTCCGAGGTCGAGGCCAGCTCGGGGTCCTGGGAGATCCTCGTCGGCCCCCGCGATCACCACGAACGCCTGGCCGATGCCCGCCCGCAGCTGGCGATAAACCTGCTCCGCGGCGTGCGCGATGCCATGCGCCAGCTCGGCGAGGTGCCGCGTCCCGAGGGAAGTCAGCTGTACGTGCAGGCCGTCCAGAGCTACGGTCGCCAGGCAGGCTCTCGGAGCCAGCACCTCAACATCGAGCTGTACGCGATCCCCCAAGTGCCGCACTGGGTCGCCGAGGAGATCGGCGGCGGCGCACGCCACATGATCAGCCGGCGGACCTGCGTGTGGTGCGGGCTGGCGAAGGCGGAGGAGGAGGCCGGCGAGCGGCTCATCTTCGGCGACGAGGCCTTCATCGTCTTCGCGCCAGCGGCGGCCCGCTCGGCGTTCGAGCTGATGATCGTTCCGCGGGAGCACGCCGCCGACTTCACCACGCTCGACGACGACGCGATCGCAGCCTGCCGCGCGACGCTGCAACGAGCGCTGAGCGCGCTCGACGCGCTCGGCGACCCGCCGTACAACCTATTCCTGCACACCTCGCCCGCCAGCGAGCGGCTCGACCAGACCTTCCACTGGCACTGGGAGCTGCACCCGCGGCTCCGGGTCATCGCCGGGCTCGAGCGGGCGACCGCGCTGGCCGTGAACCCCGCGGCACCCGAATACGCGGCCGAGGTGCTGCGGGATCGGCTCCAAACGTCGATGGCGCTGTAACAGATGCAGGGTGCCACGCGTACCGGTTCGGAGTGCAAGCACAGCCCGGTTCGGAGGACGACGTGGACTCAATGGTCTGGCCGTCGCATGCCTGGGTCGACGCCCTGGTAAGCGCGCCGTCGCGGGACGCGTCGCGAGAGGCGAGCTTCGAGCGGCTCTTTGCCTCGTTCTCGCAGCCGATCTACACGTACGTCCTGCGAATGGCCGGTGACCCCGACCGCGCCGCAGACATCGCCCAGGACACCTTCATCAAGGCCTACCGAAAGCTCGATACCCTGGCGGATGAGTCGTCGGCGCGCTCTTGGCTGTATCGGATCGCGACGAACACCGCCATCGACGAGATGCGACGACGGCGCTTCTTCCGACCGATGGGCGACGACGAGCGCGAGCACGACCGACCCGACCCGCAACCCGGCCCCGAGGCTCAGTTCCTGGCTGCATCCCTCGATGATCGGATCCAGCGCGCGCTCCTCCGCCTTCGTCCCAACCACCGTCAATGCCTGATCCTGTCCGATGTCGAGGACATGAACGCCCACCAGATCGGCGAGCTGATGGGCATGAGCTACGGGGCGGTGCGAACGCTGCTCTGCCGGGCTCGCGGCGAGATGCGCCGTGAGCTGGCCGAGGAAGGGATCGGCGCATGAAGCAATTCACGGACCATCCGGACGATCTGATCTCCTCCTTGTTGACCGGCGAGCTGACCGAACTCGAGCGCCGGGAGCTCGACAGGCATCTAGCGACCTGCCCTGAGTGCCGCGCAACCCTCGAAGCTTTCAGCCAGCAGCGCCAGCTCCTCGCGGGAATGAGTGCGGTTCCGGTGCCTCGTGACCTCGGGGCGAGGGTCCGCGCGGGAATACAGTCGAGGAGGTTCGCGATGCCGTGGTACCGAAGGCCCGCCGGATTGCTCGCAGGCGCGGCCTCGCTGGCAACGGTGGCGGTCGCCGCACTGTTGGCCGTGATCGTCCTGAACCGACCGAGCGGTCCCCTCGTCGGGGCCCCGATCCAGACCCCGACCGCCAGCGAGGT
>JALYLB010000117.1 GCA_030774475.1 Chloroflexota bacterium
CTGCTCCCGGGCCCAGCGCTCGGCCTCGGTGGGGTCGATGCTGTCCAGCGCCCGCTCGCCGAAGGTGCTTAGGAAGACGCGAAGCGATGAGCGCGCGGTGTCATAGCTCGATGCCTTGACCCGCTTGGCATAGCCCTCGAGCCAGAAGCCGGCGAAGTCACGGCAGCTGCGCATCTCCCCTGCCTTCCGGCGCAACAGCCACTCGGCCTCGACCTGGCGGGCCTTTGCGCGCGTTTGGTGGGTGCCAAGCCACTCGTAACGTCCGCCGCCGAGGTGGACCCGGACGCCATAGCGGACCCTTCCCTCCCGGGTCTTTGTCTTGCGGATCACGCGCCCCTCCTCACCAGAAAGCCCTCGCGCTCAAGCCAGACCTCGACCTTGGAGGCCCTGAACTTGATCCGCCCGGCAATCACCACGCAAGGCAATCCGTCGCGCTGGCGGTACTCCAACCAGCGCTCCGAGCATCCCAGGTGCCGTGCGAGCTGATGCTTGTCGAGCCAGGGCTCCATTTACCCCGTCAGACATGTCCGATTTGCGGTGCTTTTGCCTCACGGTGCGTTGGGTTGCGTTGGCCCGGAATGCTGCGCCGGGAGGCTCTCGATCGTGACCACGCCGCCAAAGCCGAGCTGCAGCTCCATCCAACCCCCCCGCTGATGGCAAAGGGATGAGCCGCTGAAGGCGATCACCTCTGAGGGCACGAGGGTCAGCGACTCACCGCCCTCGAAGTCCAGGGTCACCGCGCCGCTTTCTGGGGGAAGGCTCCGAACCCGCGCCAGGTGCCCGCGAAAGCCAGTGCAGAACTCCCAGCCCGGCTGGTGGACGAATATGTCGAGCTCCTGGTCCAGGAAGCCGCAGAGGGCCGCGAGCAGGTCGACGGGGTCAAGTCGCTCGGTAGGCATGCCCTTCTGAGCGCCAAGTCCGATCATCTATTCCCCCTGAACCTCCTGGGTGCGCAGCTCGGCGCGCCCCTCGGCGATCGAGCGGTTGACCTTGGTGTAGGTCCAACCGGTTAGATCGCAGATCTCTGCGTAGCTGAAGCCCATGCCGAGCAGCACGAGGGCGCGGCGCTGGTCGGGCTTTAGCTCGGCGATCAAACGCTCTCGTTCGCGGAGCTCCTCTTTGCGGATCGCGAGCTCGTCGGGTGCCGAGACATCGCTCGGGAGCACGTCGGGTGTGGCTCGGTCGGAGTCAGCTGACTCGGTAGGACGACCCATGCTGAGCTCGCGGCGTCGCGATGTCTTGCGGCGCATGGCCCAGGCCTCGCGCTTGACCGTTGTGTAAAGCCAGGCAAGCGGCTCGCAGTCAGCCCGGTAGCGCTCGATGAAGCGCACGTAGGCGTACTGCAGCGCGTCGTCAGCATCCTCGGGAAGCTGGGCGTGTTGGCGAGCCTGGCGTCGCAGCAGGTGCTCGGACTGGGCGAGCAGCTCGCAAAGTAGCTCTGCATTCCGCTCCCGGTTGACGGATCCGCGTGACTTCGGCTGGGCGTCCATGAGGGCGGCCAACCGCACGGCTCTGCCGTGCCAAAGTCGGCTGCCCGACGCCCAGCCGAAGGCGGGTCAGGCCGAAACCGGTGAAGGGATGCCAGCTGCGTTGCAGCTCACAGACCGAGCTCGATACCGGCGCTGCGATCAAGGCTGAGCTCGTGGCTCACACCGAGTTGGCGCTGCACGGCGTGCAGCTCGACCCGCTGCCTTGC
Source organism: Chloroflexota bacterium (assembly GCA_030774475.1). Lineage (GTDB taxonomy): Bacteria > Chloroflexota > Limnocylindria > QHBO01 > QHBO01 > CF-82. Next base: position 1,697 of record JALYLB010000117.1, read on the forward strand.
CCACTCGGCGCGCTTTTGGCCGTTAGATGGGACGGCGCCCAGGGCGCTGCGGCGGTCCGCGATTCCGTGAACTTGGCGGTGGCGTTCGATCTGCTCCACGCCACGCTCCCATGCGGCGCGGTCTCGGGGCTCCTGAGGTCTCTCGCCCAGGGCGTCGGTGATGTAGGCGGGCGGAGAGATCCGATCGGCGGTGATAACGCGACGTCGGTGCTCGACGAGGATCGACTCGACCATCGTCAGCTCAGCCTTCCCGGCGTTTGAGGGCGCAGGCGGCGATGAAGCGGGAGCGACATGCCTCTCGGCCAACCCGGCCGCCCGCAGCTCTTGCTCGAGCTCGGCCCTTCGCTTCACCAGATCACTAGTCGGCAATTTTTGAAGCGGCGCGCGAACCGCCTCGTCGGTGGCGGAGATTTGTGCGCCCTCGCGCTCGATCGCGGAACGGATGTGGTCTAGGGGCTGGCGCTGGGAGGGCTGGCGCGGCGCGTACTCCTCTCTAGACAGGCCGACCTCGGGGGCGGCGTAAAGGAGGACTTCCTCGCGCGAACGAGACATCGCCACGTAGTAGTCGTGGCGGTCCATCGAGGCATCCGCTGCGACGAAGGCGCGATCGACAGTGGAGCCCTGGGCGATGTAGAGGGTGGCGGCATAGCCGTGTTGCAGGGAGGCGGCGGCGCTCGCCGCGTTCGTTTGATCCAGGTACTCGGGACCAAGGACAACGCGACGCTCCTGGTCGAGACAGTCGAGCGTCACCGCACGGCGTTGTGCATCGACCTCGTTGATGCTCCAACGCATGCGGTTGTAGACCCCATCGCCCGGCGCATTGACCCGCGTGACGACCTGGTCACCGGTGGCGAAGGCCTGGCCTCCGACCTCGATCTCGACCGAGCCCAGCCTTCCCTCCTCACGCATGACCGAGCGGGCCATCGCGTTGAGGCGCTCGACATCGGCGTTTCGCTTGGCGATCATCAGCGCGTCGTCGCCGACGGAGAAGGAGCGCCACCAGTCGGAGACGATCGCCTCGCGCTTTGAGTCGGCATCGGGGGCGACGACGACCCGCTCCCCGGATCGATACAGCTCAAACGCCTCCACCCCACGCCCCTCTCGGATGCGTTTTGCCGCGGTGCGGTCGAGCTCATGGTGGTGGCGGATCACCTCGTGCAGGTAGATCGGCTCGGTCCGCTCGGCGATCGCGCGGAACAGGCCGCCCGCTTCAAGCTCTGGCAGCTGCTCGGGGTCGCCGACCAACACGAGCTTCGCGCCAGCCTGATCGGTCTGGGCTATGAGACGCGCCAGGGTCTGAGAGTCGACCATCGCCGCCTCGTCGACCAAGAGCACCGAGCTCCGCGGCAGCGCGAGGTGCCCGCGGCTTTGTGAGTCATCGAGCTCGCCGAGAAGCGCGGCGATACTCGTCGCAGGGAGCCCCTCGGCAGAGAGCACGTTCGCCGCCCGCCAGGTCGGCGCGGCGGCCCGCAACGGGATGCCGGCCTGAGCCCATCCTTCGGCCGCGGCGACGATCGCGTAGGTCTTGCCGGTGCCCGCCTCGCCGATCACGATCGAGACTCCCTCACCGCCGCTTAGCAACCGGCGAACCATCTCCGCCTGGTCAGGCTTGAGCGTGGGGCGAGCCGCGATCACCCGCCCGGCAATCGGCTCGCCGGCAATCGCGCGCTCGGCGCTGCGCAGGCGCTCGACCGTGGCAAGCGCCTGCTGCTCCAGCTCCCAGATCCGCCGTGTGGTGAAGCGGTCGCCCTTCGGCCCCTCGCCGATGCGGATCACGTTCTCGGTGGCCAGGTAGGCGTCGGCGATTCGCTCGACCTCGCGGGCATCGCCTCCGTTGGGCAGCGACTGAGCGACAGCCTGAATGACGTCGCGACGGTCGAAGTGAGAGGCTCGCGCCGTGACCGCGCGGTCCACCTGCTCGGCGGTTAGGACCGCGCGGGTCCCGGCCGCCGGCTGGAGGTTGCGGCCAAGTACGCGCTCGAGCGCTTGGGCGTCGAGGCCGACCTCCGCGGCCCTTTCCTGCCAGCGCTCGCGCATCGTCTTGGTCGAGAGATCGGGCTCCTTGGCGCGACGGGTGTCGAGCGTGGCCACTTGGCGGGCCCGGGCAGATGCATCGGGGCCGCCAACCGCCGCAAGTATCTCCGCCCGGCGGGTGGAGAAGCGGCGCAGCTGCTCGTCATTGAAGCCCGCAAGCTCAGCAATGCCCCGGCGCACTGGCTGCCAGCGCACGCCGAGTGTGCGGGTGAGCTCGTGGCGAAGCTGGGCCTCATAGAGGTAGCCGGCGGTCTTGGCGTGGTCATAGATCGCTGGGTGGTAGAGGCGAGTCCAGCGGCCGTCGGGGCCCTCGGTCGCGTTGGCGATCAGCGTGTGGGTATGGAGCTGGGGATCGCCGGCGCGCGAGGAGCGGTGGCGAAACGCGGCGGCGATGTAGCCGTTGCCGTTGACAAAGGTCGCGCCGCCGGCGCCCCGGCGCGTCCAGCAGGCCTCGCGCTGCATGTAGGCGAGTGCCGCGTCGACCGAGCGCTCATGCGCCTCGCGGACCGCCGCCTGCGTGGGCTCGTCGCCCAGTGCCCAAAGCAGCGAGACCGACTTCGGAGCGGAGAAGGTCAGATCGAAGCCGGGGACCGCCCCGCGGCCGGAGGGCACCCCGCCCATCCCGAGAAGCGTTGAGCCGTCGGCCGGGTTTCGGCCTGTGAGCATCGCGGTGAGCTGATCAGCGCCAACGTTGCCCTCCAAGCCGAGGTCGGCGGCAGCGTCGCCGGTCCAGCGACCCTTTGCCTCACCCTCACCCGAGTAGTAGTCCTCAGTCCCCTGGGCAACCTTGTCCAGGTAGTAGGCCTCCTGACCGGCGCCCAGTTTCCCGATCGTGAGCATCCCGCCCTCGGTGTCCAGATTGAGAGCGCAATGCCTCGGCTTTCATTGCAGGTGATAGTGCGTGAGGGGGTGGATGGTTGGTTGTAGAGGGGCTTATGGGTAGCAGCGCGCGGGTGCGTCAGAGTTGGCTATGGCGGTTCTTCGAACATGCGACGACGGCTGACTCGGTGAGATCGAGTGGCTGGTATGTCGTGTCGGTTAATGGAGGAGGGATCAGCTATCCGAGTCGCTCGCGAGGCTCACGAGGATGGGGCAACGCGGACCCCGCTCGACCTCGCGTGCTCTGGCCGCATTAACTGTTAGCCCACGGCGCAATCGCTAATCGTCCGGAGCGAGGATCTAAGTCGCGAGGACCGCTGCTGCTTTCACGCGAAGGGAGCAGCTGGCTGACGCTGTCGCGCGGCTGCTGCTCCTCGTCCTGTGCGGGCGTGTGCGGCACCGCCCCGCCCACGCTCGCAACCACGCGCGAAGCCAGAAGCCCCACCGCTCTCGGCAGGCCATCACTACCCTCGTATCGTCAGCGGACCGTGCCGATCGTCGAGGCGAGCAGTTTCTTGTGCTTCGCGGAGCGAATCACAACTAGGCATCGGTCGCGCTTCTTTAGCTTCGAGGCAGGCAGGACGATTAAGAGCTTCCTAGCTCTTATGGCCCTGTGCCTGAGCAAAGTGGTCTTGGTGGCGATGAACCGCTTCGCCTTGTTGCGGCCCAGGTTGTAAACCGCTGCCAGGCACTTGCTCTTCTTGCTGCACCCAGGGATTGACGCCTTGACGGTCGTCTTGGCACCTCGGACCCTGGCATGCGTCACAACTGGCTTGAGCTTGCTAGCCACGCGGTATTTCGGAACGCTGAACGTAATGCCCTTGACGGTGACAAAGAGACCGTCGGAGCCGTTTGTCTGCGCGTCCCACGGCGTGTATGACGGCGCATCATTCGTCCCGGCGTCTCCCGATCTAGTTGTCTTAAAGGCCGTCGCGGCGTCCGTCGGCAGTATTCCGTAGAGGTTGAGAAGCGCCGCCGAGGGGATGAACGCCTCAAGTGTGCCGAGCTGCGGTGTGCCGTCTGCGTTCTCATGAGTCGATGAGATCTGCATGTCCAGCGATGGCGCCTGCGCGCTGCCGCCCGGCTGCAGGAATCCGGCGATCGCGTTCTGGGTGGCGAAGGCAGCACCGGTCAGCGCCGGGTCCAGGGTGTCATCGAGGCTGAACACCATCGACGCGCTCAGCACCTGGTCATCCGCTCGCGCGATGTCGCAGCTAAAGATCGGCGTGGCCGTACAGCCATTGTCGGGCGGGAACTGCGCCACATACGGTGCGGTCGCCGGCCTGAACTTGACGTGGACTGTCGCCTCATCGTGACCGAGATTGTTTGTCTGCCAGTAGAGCAGGTCGCCGTTCACCCAGCTCCAGCGCAGCGACTTCCCGAGGGTGTTGAGCACGACCGTCATGTCGATCACCGAGTTGGCGTCGATCGTTGGTGTGACGGGGTACTGCGGGTTGGCGAAGTTCCAGCCGACAGTGTTGCCTTCGCTGTCGCCACCGTAGCCGACCGTGAGCGCGAACCGGTTCGGGGTCGCATAGCACACGCCTTGCGCTGGGGTCTGGCCGAGCCCGCAAAGGTTGATCGCTGAAACCACGGTCGTTACGTCTCCGGGGGAGACAGTCGGTGCGGCGGTGGTGCCATCGGTGATCACTGGGGTAGCCACGCCGCCGTTAATGACCGTGAGCGAGCGGACATAGGGACGAGCGGCGACTCCGCCCGGCAAGTCGGCCCAGCCTGCGCGGCCGCTGACGCGAGGGTCGGTTGAGGGAAGATCGGCGAAGTACTGCGACGGCATGCCGGCACCAGTGG
>JALYLB010000118.1 GCA_030774475.1 Chloroflexota bacterium
TGCGAACAACCTCGCCGAGGCCGAAGCGATCCTCGCCGATTGGCATCCACACATGACCGTGATCGACATGGACCACGACGACAGCAGCGCCCTGCTGCAACGGCTCGGCGCCTCGAACACCCTGCGGGGCAGCGTGACCCCGGTCCTGGGCCTCACCCGACGCGGCGACCTGAAGACGAAACTGCGGGCGTTCGATCTCGGGGTCGACGACATCCTGACCATGCCCTTCTCGCCGGAGGAGCTGTTGGCACGCTCCATCGTCATCACCCGCCGAGCGTCAGGAACCGATCGGCCGATCATCCCCACCATCAAGCTCGGCGAGATGGAGATTGACATCGTCAACCGCCAGGTGCGTGCCGGCGACTCGCTGGTGCACCTGAGCGGGATCGAGCAGAGCCTGCTGTATCTGCTCGCCAGTCGCGGCGGGCGGGTGGTGACCAGGGAAGAGATTCTCGACGCCATCTGGGGCACGGACTTCGTGGCGGAGAGCAACATCGTGGATCGCCACATCCGCAGCCTGCGCGTCAAGCTCCAGAACGACTACCGCCATCCGCGCTTCATCGCGACGATCCCTGGCGTGGGCTACCGATTCATCCCCACCTTCTCGAACCAGGGCTGGGACGTGGAGGGGCCAAAAATGGTCCACTGAGCGCCGCCGTCGTCCATCAGTCAAGCTCGTCGGCGACCCGCAGCACCTGCTCCCTCGCCACGCACCATGCGCGGGTTAGCTGCAGAGACAGCAGCATGGGTGCCCGCCGGCCCCTTTGGCCGCCAGGATCCCACATCACGAACCGTGATGACGCATGCGCCCTCTGGCAGCACGGTTCCGGTCTACGATCCCATCTCCCATGACATCTGTCGCGATGATCACCGTCCTTTCGACCTTCGTGGCTTCAGCTGTCGAATTCGTCGAGGCGGTAACCATCGTCCTCGCGGTCGGAATGACCAGACAGTGGCGCTCCACGATTATCGGCGTCGCGGCAGCACTTCTGGCCCTGGCGCTTCTCGTGGGCGTGTTCGGCACCGCGATCATCCTGTATGTTCCGATCAACCTCCTCCGACTTGTCGTCGGAGGCTTCCTCCTCGTCTATGGCCTGCAGTGGCTGACCAAGGCGGTTCTGAGGGGTGCAGGCGCCGTCGCCAAGCACGACGAGGCGGAGATCTTCGCGGCACAGCGGCTCGCCATGGGTCAGGAGCGCGAGGTACCTGATACGGGCATGGACTGGATCAGCTTCACCGTTGCTGCCAAAGGCGTGTTCCTCGAGGGGCTCGAGGTGGCCTTCATCGTGGTCACCTTTGGCGCCTCGGCGAATCTGCTTGGACCTGCGGCCCTGGGGGCCGGCGCCGCCGGCATCCTAGTCCTAGCTGTCGCCGTGATCGCGCACCGGCCATTGACGGCCGTGCCTGAGAATGCCCTGAAGTTCGGCGTGGGGGTGATGCTCACCGGATTCGGCACCTTCTGGGCTGGCGAGGGCATCGGGATCGCGTGGCCGGCGGGAGATGCGATCATCGTCCTGCTGCTAGGCGGGTACCTGCTGCTCGCGCTCGGTGGCGTTGGGCTCCTGCGGACCCGGCTGCAAACAGGGCGCCGGGACAGGGGCTCACCGATGACAGGTACCTAAGCATGGCCTTCCTGCGCGCATTCGGGCGGTTCTGGTACGACTTCCTCGTCGGCGATCGGTGGGAGCTATTCGTCGGTCCAGTCGCCACGCTGACAATTGTGTGGCTGCTCCTGCTCGTCGGCCTGCCGAACGCCCTGGCAGGGGGGCTCCTGTTCGTCCTCGTGGTGGCGGTGGGCGCTGTCAGCATCGGTTGGGGTCGTCGCAGCCCGGCAGGCTGATATCCACGACCTAAGCCGTCAGTGATGCAACGACACCGTGTAGCGGCCGAACGCGGCGTGTTGGGCGTCTCCGGGCCCGGTAGGCCCGCGGCTAGTCGAGGTCAGCCCTTCGACTTGCCCGGGTCCTTGCGGGCGATCGTGCTCTGGACGCGGACCTTCCCGTCGCGGCCCTTGATGACAAGCTCGCCGCCTCCACTCCTCAGAAGGTCGGCTCGAGCCGCCTTCTCGGCCGCGGCCTGAGTGCGATGCGTCCGATCGTCCGTGCCGCCGTCAACGGCCCATCCACCTGCTGTCTTGGGTGTGACCGCCCGTCGGTTCG
>JALYLB010000119.1 GCA_030774475.1 Chloroflexota bacterium
CCGCTCATCTGCGCCGCGCCAGCGGCGGCCAAGCCGCCAGCCGGCCGCCGCGTCTGAGGACCCGCCGCCGAGCCCCGCCGCGGCGGGGATGTGCTTGGCGAGGGCAAGACAGGCATCGATCGGCACCACGGCCAGCCCTGCAACGAGGCCACGCCAGGCGAGGTTCTCGTCCGGGACGACCGGAACGGCGATCCCCGGATCGGACTCAACTCGCAGGCCGCTGCCGCCCGGCAGCAGCAGCAGCTCATCGGCGAGCTCGAGCAGGACCATGAGGCCGGCGAGCTCGTGAAGGCCGTCCGCGCGGCGCCCAGTCACCCGCAGTGACAGGTTGAGCTTGGCCGGCGCCGCCAGCCGCAGGGCGTCGCCCGTCACGTGCTGTCCTCTGGCCCATCGCCGCTACCGAGGAGCGGCGTGAGAGCGCTCGCCAGGCACGCCCATTCGTCGAGGGTGAGCGTCTGCGGTCGCCGCTCTCCATCGACACCACATGCCGCCAGCGCCTCGCGGGCAGCGCCGCCGGGGACCGGCAGCTCGCGGCCGAGGCCGTTGTGGATCTGCTTGCGCCGCTGCCGGAACCCGGCCTGCACCACCCGGTAGAACGGCTCGCGTCCTCGACCGGTGGCGACCGCCGGTGCGTCGCGCCGGCGGAGCCGGAGGATCGCCGAGTCGACATCCGGCGGTGGCTCGAAGGCCGCGGCCGGAACCCGCGCCACGATCTCGGCGCTCGCCACGTTCTGCACGAAGACCGACAGGTAGCTCATCCCGCCCGGCGGGGCTGCGACCCGCTCAGCAACCTCAACCTGCACGAGGAGCACGGTGAGATCCGGCGGCCGATCCCCCTCCAGGAAGGCGTGCAGCAGCGGGCTGGTGATGTGGTACGGGATGTTGGCCACCAGCTTGAAGCGTTGCCCGGGGAAGATCTCACGCGGGTGGAGGGTCAGCGCATCAGCCTCGATGAGCTCGAAACCCGGGACGCCGGCGAGCTCCCGGCGCAGGTAGGCCGCCAGGCGAGGGTCGAGCTCGACCGCGAGCACCGACGCTCCCGCCGCCAGCAGCCGGCGGGTGAGGACCCCCAGCCCGGGCCCGACCTCCACCACGTGGTCGCCGGGCGCGAGCTCGGCGGCCGCCACGATCTCGTCCAGGGCGGCCTCATCGGTCAGGAAGTTCTGGCTGAGCGATTTGCGCGGACGCAGGTGCTCGGCGGCCATCAGGCGACGCAGCTGGCCGGGAGTCGGCGGCGCCAGGCGCTCGGGAGCCAGCGCCGGGTGGATGGTCATCGGTCCAGCCAGGGGAGGGCCAGGTTGGGGATCGCCTCCAGGCTCGGGTCTGCGCGATCGCCGGCGAGGAACCGGAACCCCCCGGCCGCGCCGATCATGGCCCCGTTATCGGTGCACCACGCTGGCGGCGGAACGAGCATGGCCAGGCCCTGCGCCTCGACCCGCTCGCGCAGGGCCGCTCGCAGCGCCCGGTTGGCAGCCACGCCCCCGCCCAGGGCAACAGCCGCCGCCCCCGTCTCCTCCGCGGCGACGGCCGTCTTGGTGGCCAGCGCGTCGACGACGGCTTCCTCGAACGCCGCCGCCAGCCCGTCGACCGGGATCGGCTCGCCGCGATCGCGGTACCCGGCAACCTCGCGGAGGACCGCGGTCTTCAGCCCCGAGAAGCTGAAGTCGTATCGGCCGCTGGTCTTCGCCCGCGGAAAGCGAGTCGCTGCCTGCGCCCCTTCCGCCGCCGCCGAGATGGCAGGCCCGCCTGGGTAGGGCAGGCCCAGAAGCCGTCCGACCTTGTCGAACGCCTCTCCCGCCGCGTCGTCGACCGTCTGGCCGAGCAGCTGGTAATGGCCGTGGTCGTGCATGAAGACGAGCTGGGTGTGGCCCCCGGAGACGACCAGGCAGAGGAGCGGGAACGGCGGCTCAGCGGGGAGCGGCTCAGCGGGGAGCGGCTCGCCGTAAGCCGCCTCGGTCAGCCAGTTGGCGTAGATATGTCCCTCGATGTGGTTGACACCCACCAGCGGCAGGTCGTGAGCCGCGGCGAGGGCCTTCGCAACGTTGACACCCACCAGGAGCGAGCCGATGAGCCCCGGCCCGTAGGTGACGGCGATGGCGTCGATTGCGTCCCAACCCTCCCCCGCCGCCTCGAACGCCGCCTCGAGAGTGGGGACGATCCAGCGCAGCTGCTGGCGGGCGGCGACCTCGGGGACGATCCCGCCGGTTACCGCGTGGAGTGCGACCTGGCTCGCGACCTGGTTCGCCTCGATCCGCCGCCCTCCGACGACCACCGCGACCCCGGTCTCGTCGCACGATGACTCAATGGCCAGGATGCGTGGGCCGCTCACCCGGCCTCCTTGGCAACCCGGCGACGCGCCTCGGCGACCAGCTGCTGAACCCTGATGCTGGCCAGCGCTGGCGTGGTCATCACCAGAGCGTCTTCGCCGTCATCGGAGTAGTAGGCGACCCGCCGCCCCGCGACCTCGAAGCCCAGCTCCGCGTAGAGCGCCTGCGCCGCCGTGTTGCCGATGCGCACCTCGAGGGTCATCCGAGCGGCGCGCAGCTCCCAGGCCAGGTCGAACAGCGCCACGAGCATCCGTCGCCCGACCCCTCGTCGCCGCCATCCCGGGTGCACGCCAAAGGTCGTGATATGCGCCTCATCCACCATGAGCCACAGTCCCCCAAAGCCCACGACTCGCGGACCTGCCCGCGCGACGACGTAGCGGGCCAGCCGGTTCGAGGTCAGTTCCTGCTCGAAGGCGTAGGCAGGCCAGGGCGTCGCGAAGCTCAAGCGCTCGATCTCGTGGACCGCGGCCACGTCGGCCAGGCGCATCGGCTCGACGATGACCGGAACAGCTACAGCCACTTCACCGCCTCCGCGGGAAGTTGCTGCAGGCCACGTGGCAGCCGCTGGTAGGCAGGCTCGAGCGTCCGAAGGTCATCGCCTGCTGGGTCGAGCGCAAGGCGTTCGGCGGCCATCCGAGCAACCATCGCTGCTGCACGCACCGGCGCTCGGGCTCCGGCGAGTCCGAACGCCGCCGCGAGCTCCTCGGGCGCAGCGACGGCCTCCTCGAGGAGCTTGGCAGACAGGTCGGGTGCCGCCATGATGACCGGCCCGTCGGCAGCGCGAACGAGCACGAATGCCTCGCGGGCTCCCGCACGGGCCAGGGCGGCCACGGCCTCCGGCTCGGCCGCGAGCCACGCCTCGAGGCTCGGGATCCCCACAATCGTGGCACCGGTGCCCAGCGCCAGCCCCTTGGCGAGGCTCATCCCCACCCGCAGGCCGGTGAACGACCCGGGACCGATGCCGACCGCGATCGCGGTCGCCTCCTCCAGGCGTCGGTGATGCTCGTCGAGGAGCGCCAGCAGGCGCGGCAAGATCTCGCGGCCCTGGCCGATGGTGCCGCTCCATCCCTCCTCGTCGATGAGCGTGCCATCGGGCTCGGCGAGCGCGACCGACGCGTCGCTGGAGGCACTCTCGATGGCGATGATCATTGCTTTGGCACGCTGCTCAGGGCAGCCCGCGCGAGGCGTGCCGGCGCAGCGCCGAAAGCCCGCCAGCGAAGGGTCCGCACGTCGTCACGTCGCGGGTCCGGCTCGATGGTGACCTCCAGGCGCTCGTCCGGAAGCCAGCCGGCGAGGCGGTCGGCCCACTCGACGACGGTCACTCCGGCGGCCTGGCGGTCGTCGAGCAGGCCGGCGGCGAACGCCTCCTCCGGGTCGTCGAGCCGATAGGCGTCGACGTGGAACAGGCGCAGGCGACCCACATGCTCGTTCATCAGCACGAAGGTGGGGCTGTTGACCACGCTTCGAACGCCAAGTCCCTCCGCCACCCCCTTGGTGAGCAGGGTCTTGCCCGCTCCGAGCGGGCCGACGAGGGCGAGCAAGGTGCCCGGCTCCGCCGCCGCGCCCAGGGCGAGGCCCAGCGCTCGTGTCTGGTCGGGGGAGGTGGTCGTCAGCGCGCCGGCGGCCGGAGGGGTCGGCGCGGCTGCCGCAGCCGATCGGTCCATGCGGAAAAGTATAGGGAGCGGAGCGGCTTCAGCCGTCCCGTGCCGCGGGCGCCAGGGTCGCCTCGAGGTTGGCCATTGGGATGGGGGCGAGGCGACCGTCCTCCAGGCGGACCACGCCGGTAACCGCGGCGATCCCGGCGGGCGTCTGGTGGAGTTCATCCAGCACGCCGACGAGCACGCCGCTGCGACCCTGGAACGGGCGGCGATGGATGACGACCCGGTCGCCGACGGTGGCGAGCTGGGTGCGGGTGGGCGGTGACCCCGCATCGTGCACGTAGAGCAGCCGCTCTTCCCCGAACAGGCTCGCGGTGCGTCCGGCGTGGGCGCGCAGCCAGGCGAACAGCTGGGCATCGACGGCGACCTTGCCGTAGCCCTCGAGCAGGACCACCGCAAACGAGCCGGTCAGGCCGCCGATCTCCCGTCGACGCCGCTGGATGGCGGCGAAGTCGCGCAGCTCCTTGTCGAGGATTCCGCCGAGCACGATGCCGGCGACCCCCATGGCTCGTGCCCGGGTCAGGGTCTCGGCCGATGCACGTGAGCCGCCGATGATGATCTTCCCCGCCGCCGACACGTCGATGGCGCCTGCGCGAAGCTCCTCGTCGTGGGAATGGACCGCGACCACGAGTTCACCGTGGACCGCGTCGCCGACCCCGCCCACCCCCTCGAGCCGCGCCCCGGGAACGGCGACGCTGATGAACGAGCGCGTAACCTGCAGGACCGTCCCCGCGACGTGCCCGATGACCTGCGCCTCCGGACCAAGGGTGACGAGCAGCGCCGTGCCATCGGCCCGGCTGTAGGTCAGGAAGATGGCGTGGCCAGGCGAGCGCACCTCCCGCCCATCGGGCGCGCGCGCGATCGGCTCATCCGGCTCGAGGTGCGCCACGGGGCGCACGAGCAGCAGCTCCCCCGCCTCTGCGATCGGACGCGCAAGTGGGCCGGCGAGGGCCAGCCGGATTGGCTCGGCGATCGTCCTGCGGCTGGCCAGCACCTGGTCGGGACGCACCACGGTGCCCGTCCGCACGTGCGGTACCGAGCCGCGCGGCAGCGGGATGCGGTGTACCGCCGGACCGGCATCCGGTCGCCTGGGGTCACGCTGAGCGCTCATCGCTGCTCCTCCGCGGCATCGGTCGACTCGACCTGCTCCGCCTCGTCGTCCGCCGCCAAATCGCCGTCGCGGTCCTCGTGACCGGCGCGCTCTCCGCGCTCGCCGCGCTCCCCTCGACCGGTGAGCCGTAGGATGCGCTCCCGCGCGCCCAGCGGCCGGCGGGCCGGCGTCTCGACCGGCTGGGCCAGGATCGGCTCGCGCAAGAGCACCTCCCGCCAGCCGGCGAGCACCTGCCGCCGATCGTCGACCCGCCTCGGCAGGTGGAGCGGGGCGTCTCGGGCGTCGAGGACCAGCCCAACCGTCCCGCCGCTCACCGCCGCGCGCGCCCGATGCGCCCGGTGGCCAGCCGGGAGCAGCGCGCCTCCCTCCAGCTCGATCTCGAGCTCGGCGACTTCACCGCGCGGCAGCGGGAGGACCAGCACCTGGCCATAGCGGACTTCGATGGGAGCCGGTTCCGGCCATCCGGTGCGATGGAGACGAGCCCGCATGGCGACCTGGGCCGGCCGGCCGCCACGGGTGACGACCGCGGTCCCAAGCGGAACAAGAAGGTCGTCGCGCAGGACCCCGATTCCCTCGGCGATCTGGTCGTCGGGCAGCGAGCCGAGTGGGGCCAGCGCACCGGCGGCGTCGATCGCCAGCTGGGTGACACCCGAGGGACGCAGGCCGTCGAGGAGGAGCCGCATCGCGTGCATCGGTGTCGGGGCCGAGGCGAGCACCCGGCCCCCGCCGATCAGGAGGTCGACCGGCGCGCTGCCACGCTGCTCAGCGAGAGCCGCGAGCCGGGCGCGGGCCGCCGCCATGGTGACCGCGAGCTCCTCGTCGGTGTACGCCAGCGTCCCGGGACGAGCACGCATGTTCTGGAGCGTGTCGGCCACGGCCAGCTCGTCGATGGCGATCGGCATCGTGCGTGCCAGCCGGCCAATCGACGCGGCGGACGCCAGCGCAGGCGACCCGAGCCCACCCGCGGCGAAGACCCGCGACTCGGCGGTCACCACCTCGCTGGTCCCGTCGGCCAGGACCCAGGTCGCGTACCTGGCCCCGAGGTCAACCGCGCCCACCCGGAGCCCCTCCTCGCGCGCCAGCTCGCCGATGGTGCGGCGCAGGCCGATCGGCGCCAGGTTCTGGGTGCCGCCCGCCTCGACGAGCCGATCGAGGAGGACCTCGAGGTGGTGCCGCAGCGGAGCCACGTCTTCCGCCTCGGCCGAGGAGCGCGGATTGGCGACGACCGACACGACCCCGGGGTCGAAGAGCGCGCTCACCTCCTCCACCAGCGACGCAGAGCCGGCCCAGATGACCGGAGAACGGCCGCCCCCGCGCGCCGCCGCCACGATCGCCGCCGCCTCGATCGCTTGATCAGGCTTCGCATCGTCAAAGCCACCGGCGATGAGCCACGCATCGACCTCTGCGCCGATCAGGACCGAGAGGCGCTCGGGGAGAGGCCTCCCGTCATCGGCAGCGACGGCCTCGACCACCAGCCAGCCCGCCGACTCGGCCGCCCGTCGCGCCGCGGCCCCGGACAGCTCGCCGGTGACCGTGGCCATCGCCAGCCGGCCAGGCCGGACAGGCGTGTGGCAGCTGATCCGCGGAGCCGCCGCGAGGATCTCGACGAGACCGTCACGCAGCCGCTGGTCCACCCCCTCGCGCAGGCGATCCGCGAGCGCGTCGATGAGGATCGACTCGTCCCACGCGCTCGGCTGCGCGGCATGGGCCACGATCCGCCAGCGGCCACGGGTCCGCGCCACCACGCTCGCCTTAGTCCACGCCGAGCCGGTGTCGACCAGGAGCGAGACCTCGGCGGTGGGACGGGGTCCAGCCGCCATCGGCGCCTCGTCGTTCATCGCAGGAGCCCCAACCAATCACCGAGCAGGAACCCGATCCGGTCAACGAGCAGCGAGAGGCGGCTGAGGAGCAGGAATCCGAGCCACGCCCCGAGGCCGCCGACGATGAACCACCGGCCGGCACGTGCGGCACCGGACACGACAGCCCCGCGGGGCGTGCCGTGGAGGAACGCGAGCAGCACCGGCACCGTTATGGCCAGGCCGATGATGCCGGAGATCGCGCCGCCCGCCCCCGAGCCGGAATTCACGATCCCCGCCGCGAGCTGCGGCAGCAGGGTGCCGGTCACCGCCCCGCCCAGGGCGAACCCCGCGGTGCCGCCAACGACGACCGCCGCCGGACCTGCCACGAGGCGGCGCGGCAGGTAGAGGGCTCCTGCCATGATCGTCACCAGGACGAGGTCGACGAGCAGCTCGGGATGAGCCGAGGCCGAGTTGACAACCGGCGAGAGGAGCTGCGGCACCAGGACCTCTCGAATCGCCACGAGGGCGAGGTACCCTGTTGCGAGTCCCGCGAGCAGCAGCTGCGCGGCGCGCAGGAGACGCCGCTCGCCGGCCAGGTAGGACCAGACTGCCAGCGTAGCGAGGGCCGCGATCCAGGTCGCGGCGGTTCCAGCGCTGCCGGACTCGAAGAACTCGCTCACCGCGCTCCTTGCCTCCCCCCGCGGATCCGTGCCGCGAGGCTTCCCGCGCTGGAGGCGAGCAGCACGCCGATGGCCACCAGCATGCCGAGCAGGATGGCATTGCCGCTCGGAGCGCGCTCGGTGAATGTGGCCGCGCCCCCGGTGCCCCCCGCGGTGACCAGGGCGCCGTACGCGGTGTCATCGGGGAGCGTCCCGAGCAGCGCGACCAGCTGGCCGGCGTCCCGGTAAGGCTGAACCTCGGGCAGGAGGAAGGTCGGGGTGATCGCTGCCGCCCTCAGGCTCGGAACCCGCGGCTCCACCTGCTCCACCCAGCTGCGGGGACCGATCTCACCGCCGCCAACGACCAGCGCCAGGTCGAACCCCGCCAGACCGCGCCCCTTGGCGCGCAGCGCATCGGCGACGGGGCCTGACGCGTCGCCGATGCCGTTCCCGGCCAGCTGCACCAGGCCCGCCTCAGCACCGCTGCGAAACCCCAGGTCGAGGAGCCGATCCGACGTCATCCCCAGGCCGCGCAGCCGGGCAAGCTCGGCGATCGCGATTGCCCGGCCCTCCGGGCTGAAGCTGATGAAGGCGAGCCGCGCCCCGCCGGCCGACAGGTCGGCGAGTGCCGCGCGCGTCGCGTAGCGGATCTCCGGGTAGGTGCCCAGGTCGGCATCGAGATCGACCAGGACCAGCGATCCCTCGGGAAGGGCGGCGATGACCGCGTGCAGCTCATCGCCGGCCTCGTGAGCCGGTTCGCCGAAGGCGATCAGGTCAGTCGCGGGGAGCAGCCAGACGGCCGCGAGGCCAAGGAGGAGTGCCAGCATCGGGACCGCGGCGCGACGGCGAGCTGCGGCGGGCAGAGTCGCATCACTCATTCGGGCGCTCCGAACCGAGGAGGATGCGAGCCGCCGTCAGCGCGCCCATCACCGCCACCCCCAGGAGCAGCCCGCGGAACACCGCGGCCACCGGGACCTCGCGCACCCAGCCGGCCACCGCGGCCAGCCAGGCCCCTGGCGCGCCACCGATCGGGAGCAGCAGGACCAGGACCGCAGCCGCGGCGGCCAGCATGACGACCGTCTCGCGACGGTGGAGGCGGAGGCCGCGCCTGGCCGCCATGAGCAGGAGAGGAAAGAGGAGGGCGAAGATCGCGGCCACCAGTGGTGCCAGCAGTGCAGCCACCACCCAGCGCACCGCCGGCGCGTCCGCTCCGCTCGACCCGGGAACGAGGCCCGGGACGAGGACCAGCGCCATGCCCACCAGGACCGCACCCGCCCCGACCCGATCGCCGCCGACCAGCAGCCGGCCACCGTTGCGCACGATGAGCGCTACAGCCCCGGCGACGGCCACCGCGGCCATGAGCAGGACGATCAGCTGGGTGAGCCATCCGGCCAGTGCGCCGAGCGCGGGGTTGGCGATCGCCAGGTCCGCGAGCACCAACAGGCCGACGACCGCCACGATGGCTGTCGGGATCGAGCGTCGCATGCCTCAGGCGCGTCCGACCAGGAAGCCGGCGATGTCGAGCACTCCGAACAGCTGGAGCAAGGAGCCGATGACCAGCAGTAGCGCCGCGAACGCCAGCAGCTGGTTCCCGGCCAGCACGCTCGCACGGACGGCGCCCGGGCCCAGCTCGGCCGAGGCATCGAACAGCTCCGGCCCGATCAGCCTTCCCCCTCCGAGGAGCATGGCGCCAGGTGCCTGGGAAGCCTCCGCCGTGCCGAAGATGGTTGACGCGTCCCCGGCCGCAGCACCGTGCATCACCAGCAGCCCCTCCTCGGCGAGGCTGCCGACCACCAGCGACATGGCGTGATCGGCGGCCGGGCCGGTCGTGATCCGGCCCGCGCCTCCTGCGCCGGCCATCGCCCGTGCCGCTTCGGTCGCGCGCCCCTCCCCGACGTAGGCCACCCGGGAACGACCGGCGCGCTCCGTGGTGCCGGTCGTCTCGTGCGCGGCCGCGAGCAGCGATTCGGCAAGGTGAACGGTGAGCGGATCGTTGCTGGTCACCTCTAACGGCACGCCTGAACGAGCGGCCGCGGTCGCAACGTGTGCGAGGATCGGCAGCGCAGCGAGCGTCTGCAGGCGGCTCACCGCGGCCACCGAGCGACCCACGCCCGCCGTCCCCAGCGAGACCGCCGCTCCGGCCCCCGCCTCGGCGGCAATGGCCAGTGCGCGGGGCAAGGCCGCCAAACGGCCGAGGTCCCGCGTCGTCCAGCGGGTCACCGGGCGGGCGAGCAGTGCCAGGAGGACGAGCAGGACGAGCAGGATGCTCGCCGTCGCCGCGGCGCCGAGGCGGGCGGAGGACGAGCTGATCGCGTTCCCGATCAGCCCGAGCAGGTCCCCTGCGAACTCACCGATGTTCGGCATCGACACCATCCAGCGAGTCGATCAGCGCGTCATAGCCGGCGTCGTCCTCCAGGATGCCGGCGATGGCGGTATACCGGCCACGGAGCAGCGGGCGGCCAAGCGGTGAGAAGAAGACGGCGATCTCCGCGAGCAGGGGCCGGAGCGGCCGGTGTGCCTCGAGCAGCAGGCGGGCAGGCGCGGCGAGTCCTCGTCGCCGAAGCCCGTGCGCAATCTCCCCCGCCAGCTCCTCGCTCATCACCCGTCGGCGAGTGGCGGCTGGACGCCGACCACCGCATCGATCACGGCATGCGTCGCCACCAGCTCGTCAGTGCGTGGGACCGCGATGACCACCGATTCCGGGTAGCCGCTCTCCCGCTCAGCGTGCGCAGCGATTCCCTCGAGCAGGATGCGGGTGGCGTCCGCGGAGGTGAACACTCCTCGCTCGGTGCCGAGCGGGGCCATCGCGATCCGGCGCAGGCCCAGATGCTCGACCGCCGAGAGCGCGGCTTGCACCGCGGCGCGCAGCCGCTGCGTATCGGGCTGGAGCTCGTGGCCGACCGCCACCGCATGCACGATGTACGGGGCCGCCAGCCGGCCGCCGCTGGTGACAACCACTCGGCCCGCCTCGACGGGCCCCTGTGCGACCGCAGCCCGCTCGACATCGTCACCGGCGTGCCGCTTTACCGAAGCGGCCACGTTGGTGGTCATGAACAGGCTCTCGTTCGCGGGAATGACGATGGCATCAACCTCCAGCTCGGAGATCTCTCCCTGCCAGACCTCGATCTCGATGGGCAGTGCCATGGTGCCTTTCCCGCTTGCGCCGCCGGAACGCTCAGGTCCCCGGCAGATGGATCCTCGGAAGCCTATCGCGCAGGGCGGTCGTCACCTCGTAGTTGATCGTTCGCCGCTGGACGGCGACCTCGTCGGCTGTGATGCGGGCCCCACCCTGCTCGCCGATCAGGACGAACTCGTCGTCGTAGGTTACCCCATCGATCTCGCCGATATCGACGGTCAGGCCGTCCATGGAGACCGCCCCGATGACCGGCACGCGCACCCCGCGGACGATCGCAAAGCCATTGTTCGCATGGCTCCGCGGCCAGCCGTCGCCATAGCCGATCCCGAGCGTGGCGATCCGGGTCGGCCGCTGGGCACGGAAGCGCAGGCCGTAGCCAATCGCCTCCCCCCCCGCCAGGTCGAAGAGGCGCAGGGGCAGAGCCCGGAGGGTCAGTGCGGGATGCAGGTCGAGTTCGCGGTCGGCCCAGGACGGGGCCATGCCGTAGAGGATCAACCCGGGGCGGATCGCGTCGGCAAACCCGCCGACCCCGGCCAGGATGCCGCCCGTCGAAGAGATGTGCACCAGCCCGGGGTCGACCCCAGCCGAGCGGATCGCGTCGAGGACCTGGGCCATCCGCAGGAGCTGGACGTCGGTATGCGCCTCGTCCTCGCCGGGGACCGCCAGGTGGCTGAACGTGCCGCCCAGGCGCAGGTGCCGGCTGCGGGCGATGGCCAGCGCCAGCCCGACCGCGTCGGTCGGCTCGGCCCCCTGCCGGCCGAACCCGGTGTCGACCTTCAACTGGACCGAAGCGCGCCGCCCAAGGCCCGCGGCCGCCCGTTCGATGAGCGCCACGCCGGCGGCCGAGTAGACGACCGGCTCCAGGTCAGCCGCGACGGCACGCTCTGCCTCCGGCTCACCCAGGCCGTAGAGCAGGGTGATCGGCACGTCGATCCCGGCGCCCCGAAGTCTGAGCCCCTCGCCCAGGGTCGCGACCCCCAGCCGCTCGGCCCCGTGCTCCACGAGCGTGCGCGCGACGGGCAGGTCGCCGTGCCCGTAGGCGTTGGCCTTGACGATGCCGATGACCTGCTTCTCCGCTCCCGCGAAGCGACGGGTGAGCGCCAGGTTGTGGGCGATGGCGCCGAGGTCGACCTCGATCCAGGCACGGTGCGGACTGCGCACCGTCATGGGACGGGCCTCGGTCACTTGGCCCGGTCCGTGCGCAGCGACTCGATCGCCTCGGGGAGCAGGTTGGCGATGTCCCGGGCCATGGTGCCGGCCCGCCCGATCCGCCGCTCGGCGAGCAGCCCGGCGGCACCGTGCACCGCGACGCCCAGCCCGGCTGCCTCGCGTGGCTCGCAGCCCGCGGCGAGGAATGCGCCGATCGTTCCCGCGAGCACGTCACCACTCCCCGCGGTAGCCAGCGCGGGGGTCGCGACCTCGGAGACCATCACCTCACCCTCCGAGTCGGCGACCACGGTGTGCGCGCCCTTGAGCACGACGACCTGTCCCCACAGGAGGGCCGCCTCGCGAGCCTTGTCGATTCGGTAGCGGTCATCCTCGGAGAGTCGGGCCATCTCGGTGGCCTTGGAGAGGCGCGCGAACTCGCCAGGATGCGGCGTCAATACCAGCTGGGTCGAGACCGACCGCCACCAGCGCTCCGACTCCGCCAGGGCGTTGAGCCCGTCGGCGTCGACCACCGTCGGGATCCGGAGCTCGCCGATCAGGTTGCGGGTCCGGCGCAGGGTGGACGGCTGGCGGCCGAGCCCCGGCCCGACCACGGCCGCCGCGTATCCCGCCGCCTCGGTGATGAGCCGTCGCCAGCCGACCGGACCGGTGAGCCCGGCCGCCTCTTCCTGGAGAAGCAGCATGGTCAGCTCCGGGACCTCGCCGATGAGCCGAAGACCGAGCGACTCGGGGGTCGCCAGGCAGACCAGGCCGGCGCCGGCACGCGCCGCCCCTAGGCCAACCAGCAGCGCCGCTCCGGAATACTCCAACGAGCCGGCAACCGCCAGCACGCGCCCAAAGCTGCCCTTGTGTGCGCGAGGCCCCCGTTGCGGCAGGTGCTTGGCGACCCAGCCACGTTCGATTGCCGCCACCGCCATTAGGCCCCCTCCTCCCCGCGGTGCGCGATTGCCACGGCCACCGCCATGCGCCGCTCGTGCGAGATGGAAACGCTGAGCTCCTCGAGCCCCAGCCGCGCGGCTCGGGCCGCCGCCCGCGCATGCAGGTAGACCTGCGGCTGCCCCGCCCGGTTGGGCAGGATCTCGATCTCGCGCCACCCCACGCCCCGCACCCCCAGGCCGAGCACTTTGCTCACCGCCTCCTTCGCCGCCCAGCGACCCGCGATCCGCTCGGCCTTGCCGTGGCAGTATCGATCCTCTGCGGGCGTGAGGATGCGGAGCCGGAAGCGCTCGGGGTAGCGCGCCAGGACCTCTGTGATGCGGTCGATATCGATGAGGTCGATGCCGACCTCGTGGCGGCTCACTACTCGACGGTCACCGACTTCGCCAGGTTGCGCGGCTGATCGACATCGGTCCCGCGCGCGACCGCGACTTCATAGGCGAACAGCTGCAAGGGCAAGGTCGTGACCATGGGGGCGAGCGCCTCGATGGTCTCCGGGACGTAGAGCACATCCTGCGCGTAGCGGGTGATCTCCTCGTCGCCTTCGGTGGCGACGGCGATCACCGGAGCCTCCCGGGCACGCACCTCCGCGATGTTGCTGACCACCTTCTCATAGGTGGCTCCGCGGGTCGCGATGGCCACCAGCGGGGTGTCGCGGTCGAGGAGGGCGATCGGCCCATGCTTGAGCTCGCCGGCTGCATATCCCTCGGCGTGGACGTAGCTGAGCTCCTTGAGCTTGAGGGCACCCTCCATGGCGATCGGGTAGCCGAGCGCCCGCCCGATGTACATAACGTCGCGCACGCCCGCATAGCGGCGCGCCATCTTCTTGATCTGCGGCGCCAGCTTCAGGGTCTCCGCCATCTGCGCGGGCAGGTCTCGCATCCCGAGGCCGACGGCGCGCACCTGGTGTGGCTTGAGCCGTCCGCGAAGCGCGGCCAGGTGCAGCGCGATGAGCTCGAGCACGAGCACCTGGGTGACGAACGCCTTGGTCGAAGCCACCGCGATCTCGGGCCCCGCCTGGAGGTAGCAGACCGCGTCAGCGTTACGGGTCAGGGCGCTCCCCACCACGTTGGTGACCACCACCACCGTGGCGCCGCGCTCGGCGGCGAGCCGCGTGGGAGCGAGCGTATCAGCCGTCTCGCCGGACTGACTGACGCTGATGACCAGGGTCCGGTCGTCGATGGGAGGCGGTGCGTAGCGCATCTCCGAGCCGATCTGGCTCTGGGCCGGCAGGCCCGCCCATTCCTGGAGCAGGTAGGCCCCGACATCGCTCGCGTAGCGGGCGGTGCCGCAGCCGACCACGTATACGCGGTCGACACGGGCGAGCTTGTCGGCGATCTCGCCGAGCTCGGACATGGTGACGTTGCCGTCCGCCAGCACCCGACCGCGCAGTGCTTCCTGGATGGCGTGCGGCTGCTCGTAGATCTCCTTGAGCGTGAAGTGACGGAAGCCGCCCTTTTCGGCCGCGTCGAGCGTCCAGCGGATCCGGGTCACATCGCGTGCCACGGGGTCGCCGTCGAGGTCGATGATCTGCACGCCTTCGCGGGTCACGTCGGCGATGTCGCCCTCCTGCAGGATGACCACGTTCTTCGTGTGCTCGAGGATGGCGGGCACGTCGCTGGCCAGGAATCCCTCCCCGTTGCCGAGCCCCACGATGAGAGGCACGTTCATGCGGGCGCCCACGATCCGGTCCGGATGATCGACGTGCATGACGCCGATGGCGTAGGCACCATGCACCTCGCGGAGAGCGAGGCGAACCGCCTCGACGAGGTCGCCGGTGTAGCGCGACTCGATGAGGTGGGCGAGGACCTCGGTGTCCGTCTCGGAGCGGAACGTGTGTCCCTCCGCGGCAAGTCGGTCCTTGATCGGAAGGTAGTTCTCGATGATCCCGTTGTGGATGAGCGCCAGCCGGCCGGTGCAGTCCGTGTGCGGATGCGCGTTCAGGTCACTTGGGCGCCCATGCGTTGCCCAGCGGGTGTGCGCGATGCCGGGATGGCCGGCCGGCGCGGACCCGTTGAGGTGGTCGGTCAGGTTGGTCAGCTTGCCGGCCTTCTTCTCGAGGAAGACCTCGCCCGCTTCGGTCAGCAGCGCGATCCCCGCCGAGTCGTAGCCGCGGTATTCGAGCCGGCGCAGCCCTTCCAGCAGGATCGGGGCCGCGTCACGCGGCCCTACGTACCCCACGATGCCGCACATGGCTTGCCCTCCTTGCGGTCAGTTCAGCCGCTGCTCCGCGAGCTGGGCAAGCTCGCGCGCGATCTCCGTGATCTCGTGGGCGTCGTCGCCCTCGACCATGATCCGGATCTTCGGCTCCGTGCCTGAGGGCCGGACGAGGATCCGCCCCCTTCCGCGAAGCACGTTCGTTGCCTGGGCGACTGCGGCCCCGAACTCAGGATCGACCTGCCACTCGTCCTTGTGGCGGACGGACGAGTTTAGCACCACCTGGGGCAGCTTCGGGATCCTGGCGGCGAGCTCGGAAAGGCAAGCTCCCTCGCTCGCCCGAAGCGTCTTCGTCAGCTCGATGGCGGTGAGCAGGCCGTCGCCGGTGCTCGCCCGGTCGCGGAAGATGACGTGCCCGGACTGCTCGCCACCCAGTACGGCGCCCGCGCGTTCCATGGCGCGGAACACGCTCCGGTCGCCGACCGGCGTGCGGATGACCCGGCCGCCGGCCTCGGTGATCGCCCGCTGCAGGCCGCCGTTGCTCATCACCGTCACCACCAGCAGCTTGTTGGTCAACGTGCCGGCGGCGAGCATCGCCAGGGCGCAGATGCCCATCACCGTGTCTCCGTCGACCAGCTCGCCCCGCTCGTCGACCGCGATCAGGCGGTCGGCGTCGCCGTCGAAGGCGAAGCCGAGGTCGAGCCGACGCTCGCGCACCGTGGCGGCCAGGACCTCCGGGTGGGTCGAGCCGCAGCCCTCGTTGATGTTCTCGCCATCGGGCTCCGCAAAGAGCACCGTGACCTCGGCACCCAGCTCGCGGAAGAGCTCCGGGGCGATCGCGCTGGCCGATCCGTTGGCGCAGTCGATCCCGATGCGGAGCCCCCCGAAGGCGTCCCCGGCCGCACTGACCAGGTGGTCTCGATACCGTGCGATCGGCTCTGGGTCGCTGTCGATCCGCCCCAGCCGGGCGTTGCGAGGGCCGGGCAGCGCCTCCGCCTGGAAGATGAGGCGCTCGAGACGCTCCTCCGCCTCGTCGTCGACCTTGCGTCCACCGGAGATGACCTTCAGCCCGTTGTCGTCGGCGGGGTTGTGCGATGCGCTCACCATGACCCCAGCGTCGAAGTCACCGCCGGCCGCCACGAACGAGAGGCAGGGGGTGGTGACCACGCCGAGATCCACGACATCAGCTCCCACGCTCGCGAGGCCGGAGCTCAGGGCGGCGACGAGCATGTCGCCGGAGCGGCGGGTGTCCTTGCCCACCACCACTCGCCGTCCGCCGGTTCCATCGATGAGGTAGCCGAGCGCGCGACCGAGGTCATGGGCCAGGGTCGCGGTGAGGTCGACGTTCGCCACCCCCCGGATGCCGTCCGTACCGAAGAGACGCGACATCTCAGGGCGTGCTGGGTGCCGGCGTTGGGCTGGGCGCGCTGATCACCACGGGAACTGAGCCAGGGGAGAACGAGACCAGGCTGATCCCTCGCGGCAGGGCGAGCGTCGGGATCAGCTGGTACCTCCCGGGCGCAAGTCCGCCAACGTCGAGCAACGGGGTGAACGCCGAGGCCCTCAGCGCGGCGAGGGCCGGCTGGGGGCCGGAGAGGACCATCGATATCTGGCTCAGCTGCGGGAGGCAGCTGGAGCCAGCGGGCACGTTCTGGCACGCGACTCCCACCAGGAAGGTCCGGCTGGCCTGGATCGGGGCGATGGCCACCGTGACGCTGACGCTCGTCGGCTGATCCGAGAGCAGGGCGACCCCGGGCGGGAGGACCGGCTTGGTCGTGAATGTCCGGTTCGCGGCCAGGCCCTGGACGCTGATCGGCTGGGTGCCGATCGAGGTGATCTTCCCGAGCGCGTCCGGGGTGCCGCGCAGCGTGAGGACGTCCGGGCTGACCGCCAGGCTGCCGACCTGGTACCCATCCGCCGGGGTGCCGGTCACCGCCTGGCGGACGGGCACCGTCTTGCTCGTGGCACGCGTCGAAACGGAGATCTGTACGGTCACCACGTCGGGCGTGAGCTCGACCGACGAGACCGGCTGACCCGAGGCGTCCACGGCGACGAGCCGGACCTGGTCGGAGAAATCGATGCCCGATGCATCGATCGAGACCCGCGCGACCGCCCGGGCCACCTGGTTGACCAGCGAGCGCGGACCCCGGGCGATGACGTGATCCGCGCTGATGGTCGGGGTTCCGAGCTCCAATCCGTCCGGCACCACACCCCGGTCGAGGATGACGGGGACCGTGCTCTGGTCGAGCAGGTCGAGGTTGACGGTCACCTGCGCCGGCGAGAAGTCGAGCGCGGTGACGCCCGTCGCAAGGGAGCGGACCTGTACCTCGAGGCTCTGCGGCTGACCGGCGCGCTGCATGTCGTACTTCGAGAGGTCGACGGTCGCCGCGAAGCTGTCGGTGGTGACCACCCCAACCGCGTCGCGTGCCTCGCGGTACGACACCTGCACCGTCGGCAGCGCCTGGGTGATGACGTAGGCCCCGTTCGGCTGGTTGATGCGCTGGATGGTCACTCCGGCAAGGCGAGCCTCGGTGAAGGACCCGGAGAAGACCAGCCCGGTGTAGAGGACGGTGGCCAGACCGAGCGCTCCGAGCTTGAGCTCCCAGTTGCGGAGGATCCAGCGCATCAGCTGCGCCGCTCAACCGGCAGCGGCGCCTCGGGCGTGGCGGCTGTCTCGACCGGCTTGCGAGGCTTGGGCGTCTTCGGCGGGCGCCTCCGAATCCCCATCCGGGATGGCCGGGTCCGCTCCTCGCCGATCACCCTTGACTCCGGGTCAACCGGGCCTCGCGGCTCGTCCGCACCTCCCAGCCCCCAGCGCCCCTCGAGCGTCCTTCTCAGGAGTGGCACGGCCCGGCGCGGGGTCTGCGGCCGGATCAGGTTGAGGATCCGCCGACGGAGCTGCTCCTCGGTCAGGTTGCGCTCGATGCGGCCGCGAAGGACGAGGCTGATCGATCCGGTCTCCTCGCTGACCACCACGATCACCGCATCGGTCTGCTCGCTGATCCCGATGGCTGCCCGATGGCGAGTCCCGTATCGCTCGGAGTCGAGCACGTTCTGGCTCAGGGGCAGGAGGACCCCCGCCGCCAGGATCTTCTCGCCGGAGATGATCACGGCGCCGTCGTGGAGCGCGGTGCCGCGATAGAAGATCGTGACCAGCAACTCGGCCCGCAGGTCGGCATTGAGCATGACCCCCGACTCGATGGCGAGATCCTGCAGCCCGGTGTCGCGCTCGATGACGATCAGCGCCCCGTAGCGGGAGCCGGCGAGCAAGCGGGCCGCGTGACTCACCTGGGAGGCGATCCGCTCGGTCGCGGCGACCTCGCTCGAGACGAAGAACCGGTTCAGCGAGCCGACCCGCCCGATCTGCTCCAGGGCGCGTCGCAACTCCGGCTGGAAGACGACCACGATGGCGAACAGGCCCACGACTGCCCCGGTCTGGAGCAGGGTGGAGAGCAGCCTGAGATCAAGCGCCTGGGCGGCAAGGTAGACGAGATACAGGATCGAGAGGCCGATGACGATCCGCACCGCTCGCGTGCCGCGGATCAGGATGAAGAGCCAGTAGATGACGATCGACACGAGCAGGATGTCGATGATCGACGTCCAGCGTCCCTCGAGGTAGGTGTCGATGAAGTCGCGAACCGCGTTCAGCACGAGATGATGGGCCGGTCCTGCTGCGTCCGGGGGATGATACCAAGGGCCCCGGCCGAAACAGCGGAACCCACCTGCCGGTACGACGCCCCGCAGGGCCGGGGCGTTGCTAGCGCTTCGTGTACTGCGGTGCCTTGCGTGCGCGCTTCAGGCCGTACTTCTTGCGCTCCTTGGCCCGTGGATCACGCGTCAGCAGGCCGGCCTCGCGCAGCGCGCGTCGCATCTCGGGCAGGGCGCTGACCAGCGCTCGGGCGATCCCGTGGCGGATAGCGCCTGCCTGGCCGGAGATGCCGCCGCCGGAGACCAGGATGCTCGCCGAATAGCGGCCATCGGTCTCCGTCACCCGAAACGGGATGCGCAGCTGATGGAGTGCAGGTCCTCGGCCGAAGTACTCCTCGGCGTCCTTGCCGTTGACCACCAGGCTGCCGTCGCCGGGCAGCAGGCGCACCCTGGCGACCGCCGTCTTGCGTCGCCCGGTGCCGTAGATGTAGCTCGTGCTCATGCGCTCCTCGTCTTACAGCTCGACGCTCATCGGCTGCTGTGCCTGGTGCGGATGGTCCGCCCCGGCATACACCTTGAGTTTCTTGTACATCGCCCGACCGAGCTTGTTCTGCGGGAGCATGCCCTTCACGGCCCGCTCGATTACCAGCTCCGGCTTCCGCTCGAGCAGTGCGCCCAGGCGCTCCTCCTTCAGGCCGCCGGGGTAGTTCGAATGGCGGAAATAGGCCTTGTCGACCAGCTTGGTGCCGGTGACCCTGATGCTTCGCGCGTTGATGACCACCACGTGATCGCCCGTGTCGAGGTGCGGCGAGTACGTCGGCTTGTGCTTGCCCTCGAGGAGCGTGGCGATGCGCGTCGCCAGCCGGCCGAGTGTCTGGCCGGTCGCGTCGACCACCCACCACTGCCGCTCGATGTCGCCCGCCTTGACTGCGTAGGTCTTCACCGTTCGAAATCTCTCTCTCTACCTGGCCGATGGCGTCCGCCCGGCCGTGGATTGCCTCGTATTCGAATAGATGACACGCTCGAGCGTCAGCCCGCGGGCCGGTGCGGCCCTGCCGTCCAGGGCACGCCTCGGCGCCGTCAGCAGACCGGCCACCTCCGTCGGATCGAGCCTGCCGCGACCCACCTCCAGGAGGATCGCGACGATGCTGCGCACCATCCGTCGCAGGAAGGCGTCCCCGGCCACACGGACCTCAACGAGGTCCCCGCGACGGAGGACCGCCACCTCCGACAGGTGACGGACGGTCCGGCCATGCGTGTCACTCCCCAGCGCCGCGAAGTCGCGCCTGCCGGGCAGTGCCGTGGCCGCGGCACGCATCGCCGCGACGTCAAGCCGGTCGCCGATCTCGAGCGTCCGATGCCGATCCAGCGGCCGGTGCCCGCCGCCCATCCGAATCCGGTAGCGGTAGACACGGGTCACGGCGTCGCGCCGCGGGTCGAACCCGGGAGGCGCGGCGCGGAGCACACGAACCGCCAGATCGGGCGGCAGGACGGCGTTCAGCCGTTGCCGCAGCTCGGGCCAGCTGAACCCCTCACCGCGACGGCGGCGAGCGATACAGAAGGCCGCAACCTGGCCGGTGGCATGCACCCCGGCATCGGTGCGCCCGGCGAGCGCGATTCGCACCCGCTCGCCGGTCAGTCTGTTAAGCGCCTCCTCGAGCAGTCCCTGCACCGTCCGAGCGTTCGGCTGGTACTGGGAGCCCGCGAAGGCTGTTCCCTCGTATTCGATGACCGCTCGGGCGCACCTTCGCTCCCGCGGGGTCATCGGTCTGTCATGCCCGCTTAGACGAGCTCGATCTGCACCATCGGGGCCGCGTCGCCCAGTCGTGGGCCGATCTTGATAATTCGGGTGTAGCCGGAGGCGCGGTCGGCGTACTTCTCCGAGAGCTCACCGAGCAGCTTCTGGACGATGAGCGGCTCGTGCGGCAGGTCGGACACCAGGGATCGGCGGGCGGTCAGGTCGCCGCGCTTGGCGACCGTGATCATCCGATCGACGATGCCCCGCACCTCCTTGGCCTTGGCCTCGGTGGTGCGCACCTTCTCGTAGCGGAGCACCGCGACCGCCAGGTTGGCGAGCATGTGCATCCGGTGGTCGCTGGCGCGTCCGAGCCGGCGTCCTGCGATCTGGTGCGGCATCGGCGATCAGCCTTCCCGGTCCAGCTCGGCGGCGATCGCCTCGTCCAGCTCCGCGGAGCCGGGTAGATCGGATTCATCGGCCGACGCGGCGTCCGGGACGATGAACCCACGGAGCGCCAGGCGCTCCTTGAGCTCGTCGAGGCTCTTGCGGCCGAAGTTGCGCATCCGGAGGAACTCGTCGTCCGAGAGTGCGAGGACCTGGCCGACCTTGGTGATGTTGTTCCGCTTCAGGCTGTTGTAAGCCCGCATCGGCAGGTCGAGGTCCTCGATCGGCGTGTCGAGCAGGTTGGCCGAGATCGGCACGCTCGACTCGTCGCCGCCCATCGCCGGCCGGCGGTCGATCTCCGCGAAGCGGCTGAACTCGCGGACGAGGATCTCCGCGGCCTGCGAAAGGGATGCCTGCGGGGTGGTGGTGCCATCGGTCTCGATCTCGAGGCTGAGCTTGTCGAAGTTGGTCATCTGGCCAACGCGCGTGTTCTCGATAGAGAAGTTCACGCGGCGCACCGGGGAAAAGATCGCGTCAACGGGGATGACCCCGATCGGCATGTCCTCGGTGTGCTCGGCCGGCCGGTAGCCAACCCCGGTCTCGACGGTCAGGTCCATCTCGATCGATCCCGCGTCGCTGTCGAGGGTGAGCAGCACGAGCTCGGGGTTCACGATCTCCACGTCAGCCGACTCGGTGATGTCCGCTGCGGTGACCGGGCCGGCTCCGCGCTTCATCAGCTTGAGGGTGACCGGGTGATGCGCGAACGATCGGAGGCGCAGCTTCTTGACGTTCAGCACGATCTGGGTGACGTCCTCCTTGACGTTCTCGATGGTGCTGAACTCGTGGAAGACGCCGGCGACCTGGATGGAGGTCACCGCCGCTCCCTCGAGGGAGTTGAGCAGCACGCGGCGCAGCGCGTTGCCCAGGGTCATGCCATAGCCGGCACGTAGCGGGTTGACCTCGAAGCGGGAGAGGTTACCGGTTGTCTCAACCTCGTCGATGCGAGGTGTCTCAAGCTCGATCATCAGGTGTGTCGTTCGCTCCTATCGCGAGTAGTACTCGACGACGAGCTGCTCGTTGAATTCGAGCGGCATCTGCTCGCGGGTCGGCTCGGAGAGCACGGATCCGGAGAGCTTCGTCGCGTCGACGCTGACCCACTCGGGTACCTGCGCCGACTTGATGGTTTCAGCCGTGGTCTTGAAGTGCTCGCGGCCCCGCCGGGACTCGCGCACCTCGATCTGGTCGCCGGCCTTGGTCCCGAAGCTCGGGATGTTGGTCGCGCGCCCGTTGACGGCAAAGTGGCCGTGGCTCACCAGCTGGCGCGCCTGCGCTCGGCTGGAGGCGAGACCCATCCGGAAGACGACGTTGTCAAGGCGCATCTCGAGCATGCGCAGCAGGTCGACGCCGGTCATCCCGGAATGCTTGGCCGCCTTCTCGAAGTAGTTCCGGAATTGGCGCTCGAGGACTGAGTAACTCTTGCGGACCTTCTGCTTCTCGCGAAGCTGGAGTCCGTACTCGCTCGACTTCCGGCGACGCTGGGCGTACATACCCGGCGGCGTGCTGCGCCGCTCGAAGGAGCACTTCTTCGTGTAGCAGCGGCTCCCCTTGAGGAAGAGCTTGAGGCCCTCGCGCCGGCAGATGCGGCAGACCGCGTCGGTATAACGTGCCATCGGCCTTAGACCCGACGCCGCTTGGGCGGGCGGCAGCCGTTGTGGGGGATGGGAGTCACGTCGGTGATCGCGGTCACGTCGAGCCCGGCCGTCTGCAGCGAGCGGATGGCCTGCTCACGGCCGGCACCGGGACCCTTGACGAAGACCTCGATCTGCCGCATGCCGTGGTCGATCGCGCGCTTTGCCGCGCCCTCGGCGGTCTGGGCGGCCGCATACGGGGTGCTCTTGCGAGACCCCTTGAACCCGACCAGGCCGGCACTGCCCCAGCTGATGACGTTCCCGGTCGTGTCCGTGATGGTCACGATCGTGTTGTTGAACGTGGATTGGATGTGGGCGTGCCCGACCGGGACGTTCTTCCGCTCGCGCTTCTTGGTGCGCACCGGGCGCTTCCGCTCAGCCATAGGACTCCTGTGGTGTTGTGGGCGGACCTCCCTGGTCCGCGGGGAATGTGCTTACTTCTTGCGCCGCACGCCGACCGTCCGGCGCGGGCCGCGCCGCTGGCGCGCGTTGGTCTTGGTGCGCTGGCCGCGCACCGGGAGGTTGCGCCGATGGCGGACGCCGCGGTAGGCCCCGATCTCCATCAGCCGCTTGATGTTCAGGCTCACCTCGCGCCGCAGGTCGCCCTCGACCTTGAATCGGCGGTCGATGATCTCTCGAAGCCGGTTCACCTCGTCCTCGGTGAGGTCGCGGGTGCGCGTGTCTGGCGAGACGCTCGCTGCGGTCACGATCTTCCCGGCAGAGGTAGGACCAATGCCATGGATGTAAGTCAGCGAGATCACCACGCGCTTCTCGCGCGGGATGTCGACGCCTGAGATGCGTGCCATGAATCAGCCCCTAGCCCTGGCGTTGCTTGTGCTTGGGGATGACGCAGATGACCCTGACCACGCCGTTGCGCTTGATCACCTTGCAGCGCTCGCAGCGGGGCTTAACCGAGGCAGAAACCTTCATCTCATCCTGTAGGTGATTCGACCCCGACTGAGGTCGTACTCGCTCAGCTCGACGCGGACGGTGTCGCCAGGCAGGATGCGGATGAAGTTCTGGCGCAGCTTCCCGGAGATGTGTGCAAGGACCTCGTGTCCGTTCTCCAGCCGCACCTTGAACATTGCGTTCGGGAGCGGGGTGATCACCTCGCCCTCGACCTCGATTGCATCCTTCTTTGCCAAGCGCTACGCACCCTCGATCAGCTGAAATAGACGTCGTTGTGTGGGACACAGCGAAAGGCCGCCGCACAGGGCGACCCATGGAACGGAGAGTATACCGCTGGGCGCAGGCCGGCGCAACCGTGGCGGGGACGTCAGACGGCAGTCAGCACCTCGGGTCCGCGGTCGGTCACGGCGATGGTGTTCTCGAAATGGGCGGCGAGGCTGCCATCCGCGGTGACGACCGTCCAGCCGTCATCGAGCAGCACCACGTCGTCCCTGCCGAGGGTGAACATCGGCTCGATGGCGAAGCACATGCCGGCCTCGATGCGCATCCCCGTTCCCGCCCGCCCGTAGTTCGGGACGCTCGGCTCCTCGTGCATCTCGGTCCCGATCCCGTGGCCGACGAAGGGTCGCACGATCCCGTACCGATGCTGATGAGCGACCGCCTCGATCGCCGCGCCGACGTCGCCGAGCCGGTTGCCCGGAAGGGCCGCCGCGATCCCCGCCTCCATCCCGCGCCGGGTCGCGTCGATCAGTTCCGTCACGCGCGGAGTGGGCGGTCCGACCGACCAGGTCCTCGCACAGTCCGCGTGCCAGCCGTGCCAGATGCAGCCGATGTCGAGGCCGATGAGGTCGCCGTCGTAGAGCTTCCGCCGCCGCGACGGGATGCCGTGCACCACCTCGTCGTTGATCGAGGCGCAGATCGAGGCCGGGAATGGGGGGTTGTGGCCGTAGCCCTTGAATGACGGGATCGCACCGGCGTCGGTAATCATCTCCTCCGCCATCCGGTCGAGGTCGGCGGTGGTGATGCCCGCCCGCAGCTCTCGATCGAATGCCTCGAGGACGCCGGCCAGGATGCGTCCCGCGTGCCGCATCCGGGCGATCTCCTCGGGCCGCTTGATGGTCACCATCCGCGGCCGTGCCGGCATGCCCATCGGCTCAGGCGACCTCGCTCGGGGCGCCGAGGACGCGGAGGATCTCGCGAGTCACCGCATCGATGGGCGCCCGTCCGTCGATGCGAGTCACGATCCCCGCCTGGCGGTAGTGGTCGAGCACCTCGAGCATCGGCGGCACCTGCTTCGCGAGCCGGGCCCGGACGACCTCCGGCTTGTCGTCGTCGCGCTGGACGAGGCGCGCGCCGTCTTTGTCGCAGATGCCCGGGACCCTGGGCGGATCGGTCACCTCGTGGTAGGGCGTGCCGTCGACGGGGCAGACCCAGCGACCCGCGACGCGAGCCACGAGCTCTTCAGCGGGCACGTCGATGAAGAACACGCCGGTGAGCCGCTCACCGCGCGCGGCGAGGGTGGCGTCGAGCGCCTCGGCCTGGCCGACCGTCCGCGGAAAGCCGTCGAGCACGGCACCACGCGCCGCCTCCGGCTTGCTGAGCTCGTCCATGAACATGGCGATCGTGATCTCGTCCGGGACGAGCTCTCCACGGTCCATGTAGGCCTTGGCCTGGCGACCAATGGGAGTCCTGTCGCGCAGGGCGCCACGGAACAGGTCCCCGCTCGCGAGGTGCGCCAAGCCCAGCTTCTCGGCCAGGATCCCCGCCTGCGTTCCCTTGCCGGCGCCCACCGCTCCAACCAGGAGCAGGATCCGCCGGCCGCCCGGGCTCGCTCCCGGGGACACCGGGTCCGAACCCGAGGCCGTCACCGCATGAAGCCCTCGTAGTGGCGCATGAGCATCTGCGCCTCGAGCTGTTTCATCGTCTCGACGACGACGCTCACCACGATGAGCATGCTCGTTCCGCCGAGCCGCAGGTTCTCAGTGCCCGGGATCGCGGCGGCAACGCCCAGCGGCAGGACCGCCAGGGCACCCAGGAACAGCGCACCGCCCAGCGTGATCCGATTCGTCACTCGTAAGAGGAACTCTTCCGTCGGTTTGCCGGGGCGGATGCCGGGGATGAAGCC
Source organism: Chloroflexota bacterium (assembly GCA_030774475.1). GTDB lineage: Bacteria > Chloroflexota > Limnocylindria > QHBO01 > QHBO01 > CF-82. The sequence continues at coordinate 25,443 of JALYLB010000119.1, forward strand.
GCCGTTCTTGCGCAGGAAGTCGGCCGTTTGGTCCGGACGGAACTGGAAGGCGGTGTAGAAGTAGGTGAAGAAGACGACCATGACGAAGTAAAGGGTCCCGTACAGCAGCGTGTTCCCGGTCCCGTTGAGGTTATTGGTGACCCAGGTCGCGACAGCCCTGACCCAATCGATGTTGCTTCCCACGAAGTAGCTGGCAATCGTCGCGGGGAAGAGCAGGATGCTGATGGCGAAGATGATCGGGATGACGCCGGCCATCGTCACCTTGAGCGGCAGGTACTGCGTCTGACCCTGGTACATGCGACGTCCGCGGACCCGGCTCGCGTACTGGACGGGGATCCGCCGCTGGCCCTCGTTGACCCACACCACGCCGGCGATGACCACCACCGCGATGATGATGAAGGGGATGATGCGGGCGATCCCGTCCGGACCGCTGATGATCGGGGCCGCCTGGTGCGGAATCCGTCCCACGATGCCCGCGAAGATGATGAAGCTGATGCCATTGCCCAGGCCGCGCTCGCTGATGAGCTCGCCGAGCCACATGAGCAGGATCGTGCCGGCGGTCAGCGAGAGCAGGAGCGAGATGGTCTGGAAGCTGAAGAAGCCCGCAGAGGGGAGCACGCCGGCGTTCTGCAGGATGACGTTGAAGCCATACCCCTGGGCGAACGCCATCGGCACCGTCAGCAGGCGGGTGTACTGGTTCAGCCGGTTCCGCCCGTACTCCCCTTCCCGGGCGAGCTCGCCCAGGCTGGGGATCACGCCCTGCATCAGCTGCATGATGATGCTCGCGTTGATGTAGGGGTTGACGCCCATCCCCACGATCGATGCGGTCGCGAGCCCTCCCCCTGAGAAGAGATCGAACAGGTTCAGCAGCTGGTTGTTGTTGAACAGGTTCGCCAGCTGGGTCGTGTCGACGTTCGGGACCGGGACGTTGGTCAGGACCCGGAAGATGAGCAGGATCCCAAGGGTGAAGAGGATCTTGCGCCGGATGTCCGGGGCCCGAATCGCGGTAACGACCGAGTCGATCACCTAGGAGTCGCCGTCCGTCTCGGCGGTTGGCTCGACCGACGCGTCGCTCTCCGGCTCGGCTTCCTCGGCCTCAGGCGTCGGCGTGGATGCCTCAGCCTCAGCCGTGACCGCCTCAGGCTCGTCATCGGCCTCGACCGGAAGGCCGTCCGGCCAGCTGATCTGCTGGATGGTGCTGCCCGCCGCGGTCAGCTTCTCGACGGCCGCCCGACTGAAGGCGTGGGCGTGAATCGTGACGCCCGCCGGGGCGTCGCCAGTGCCGAGGATCTTGACCGGCAGCTTCGTGTCGCGCAGCAGGCCGTCATGGACGAGCGCGTCGGGGGTGATGAGCGTTCCCTCCGCCGCCCCGCTGAGGCGCGCGAGATTGACCGGGGCAAACTCGATCCGGAACCGATTCTTGAAGCCGTGCAGCTTGGGAGTGCGCACGTGGAGCGGCGTCTGGCCGCCCTCGAACCAGGCGGGGATGCCCCCGCCCGCGCGGGCCTTCTGACCCTTGGTGCCGCGACCGGCGGTCTTGCCGCGCCCGGATCCGTGTCCCCGCCCAACCCGCCGCGGCGGATGGTGGGCACCCGGCGTCGGGTGCAGGTCGTGGAGCTTCATGATGTTTCGTGTCCCTCTTCAGTCGTCGAGGCCGTTCCGCCGGCGCTGGGTTCCTCGACCGTGACGAGGAAGGCGACCCGGCGGATCATGCCGCGATTGACGGGCGTGTCGGGGATCTCGACTGTCTGCTGCAGCCGATGCAGTCCCAGGGCCCGGATGGTGCCACGAGCGGCCGCTTTGTGGCCGATCTCGGAATGGACCCAGGTGACGCGCAGGCCCCCGCCCTCGCCGCCGGTCGGCTTCTTGCGCCTAGCGGCCACGGCCGCCTCCCGGCTGGAAGGCCGGCGGCGGCCGCTCGATGTACTCGTGTGGACGGCGCGCCGCTTCTGCGGCCCTCTTCCCGAGCAGCTCCTCGGCGGTCTTCCCGCGGTTGGCGGCGATGGCATCCGCCGAGCGCATCGAGCCCAGCCCTTCGATCGTGGCGCGCACCACGTTCACTGGGTTGGTGCTTCCCATGTTCTTGGAGAGCAGGTCGCGGATCCCGGCCGCCTCCACCACCGAGCGGACCGAGCCGCCGGCAATCACTCCGGTCCCCGGCGAGGCCGGCTTGAGGATGACGTGCGACGCGCCATAGTCATGCTCGACCGCGTGCGGGATGGTCGCACCGACCAACGGCACGCGAATGAGGTGCTTCTTGGCGTCCTCGACCCCCTTGCGGATGGCCTCTGGAACCTCCCCGGCCTTGCCGAGCCCGGCGCCCACCACGCCATTGCCATCCCCGACGACCACCACCGCGCTGAAGCTGAAGCGGCGGCCGCCCTGGACGACCTTGGCGACACGGTTGATCTGGACGACCTTCTCTTCCAGGTTGAGCTTGGTTGGATCGATGCGAGCCATATGTCCTCCGCTCTACAGGTCGAGGCCGCCCTCACGGGCGCCCTCGGCGAGCGAGCGAACTCGCCCGTGGTACTGGTATCCGCCGCGGTCGAGGACCACGGCCGAGACGCCGGCTTTCGTCGCCCGCTCGGCGACCGCCTTGCCGACGGCATGGGCCAGGGTCACCTTGCCATCGCCCGCGGCCAGCGACGGCTCACGGGACGAGGCGGCGGCCAGGGTCCGCCCCGTGGTGTCGTCCACCACCTGGGCATAGATGTGCTTGGCGCTGCGGAAGACGGAGAGCCGCGGGCGCTGTGGCGTGCCGGTCAGGGTCAGCCGAATACGCTCGTGACGCTTGCGACGCAGCGCGTCGCGCGATGCCTTGCCGATCATGCGCTACTTCGCGCCTCCGACTTTGCCGGCCTTGCCCGCCTTGCGCAGGATCTGCTCGCCCGCATATCGGATCCCCTTGCCCTTGTACGGCTCCGGCTTTCGCCGGGCGCGGATGAAGGCTGCGATCTGTCCGACCAGCTCCTTGTCGGCCCCATTCACCGCCAGGCGCGTCGGGGTATCGACGATGAACCTGATCCCGGCGGGCGGCATCACCTCGACGGGGTGCGAGTAGCCGAGCGCAAGCACGAGCTTCTCGCCCTGTAGCGTTGCGCGATAGCCGACCCCGGAGATCTCCAGGTTCTTGGTGAAGCCGGAGGTCACCCCGGTGACCATGTTGTTCACCAGGGTCCTGGTCAGGCCGTGCAGCGCCCGATGCCGCGGCTCGTCGCTGGGGCGGATGACGTGCAGCGTCCCGTCCTCGCGCTCGACGCGGATCTCCGGGTGGATGCTTCGCTCGAGCGTCCCGAGTGGTCCCTTCACCGTGAGGTGGTTTCCGTCCTGGATGACCTCCACGCCAGATGGCAGGGGGATCGGCATGCGTCCGATACGTGACATGGCGCTCCTCCTCTACCAGACGTAGCAGAGCACTTCGCCGCCGAGATTCAGCTTCCGGGCCTGCGACCCGGTCATGATCCCGCGGGAGGTGGAGAGGATGGCCGTGCCGAGCCCGCCAAGGACGCGCGGGATCTCGGTCTTGCGCGCGTACACGCGAAGCCCCGGCTTGCTGATGCGCTTGATGCCGCTCACTACCGGCGTGCGGCCCTCGACGTACTTGAGGCGCACCGAGAGCGACTCCTGCACCTCGCCGGGGGCGGTCGCCCACGACTCGATGAAGCCCTCCTCGGCGAGGATGCGTGCGATCTCGCGCTTGACCTTCGACGAGGGAAGCGTCAGCTCCTTGTGCCGGGCGGCGCTGGCGTTGCGGATGCGCGTCAGCATGTCGGCGATCGGGTCGGTTGTGTTCATGATCTCGTTCGTTGCTCCTCGGCGGTGGTTCGCGCCACGCGGACTGCGTGGGAGGCGCCTGCCGCTGATGGGCCGCCGGCGGGCGGCCCGGACATCGGCCTGGTGCTCGTTGCTACCAGCTTGACTTGGTCACTCCCGGCAGAAGCCCCTCGAGGGCCCGCTCCCGGAAGCAGATGCGACACATTCCGAACCTGCGCATGAAGCCTCGCGGCCGTCCGCAGATGGTGCATCGATTGTGTTGCTGGACTGGAAACCGCGGCTCGCGCCGCGACTTGGCGATCATTGACTTCTTTGCCACGTGCGGCGTCTCCCTAGGTTGCCTGGAACGGCATGCCGAGCAGCTGGAGGAGCTTGTGCCCCTCCTCGTCGGTGCGTGCCGTAGTGACGATGCTGACCTCGAGCCCCCGGAGGCGATCGATCTTGTCGTAGTCGACTTCCGGGTAGACCAATTGTTCGCGTAGGCCCAGGCTGAAGTTGCCGCGGCCGTCGAAGGAACGGGTCGGGATTCCGCGGAAGTCGCGGATGCGCGGCAGGGCGAGCACCACCGTCCGCTCCAGGAAGTCGTACATGCGCTGGCCGCGCAGCGTCACCTTGGCGCCGATCGGCATCCCGGTGCGCAGCCGGAACTGCGCGATCGACCGCTTGGCGCGCGTCACGATCGGCTTCTGGCCGGTGATCGTGGCCAGGTCGCCAACGGCGGCATCGACGGCCTTGGCGTTCTGGATCGCCTCGCCCAGGCCGATATTGACCACGACCTTCTCCACGCGCGGGATCTGCATGGAATTGGCGTAACTGAACTCGCGCTGGAGCGCCGGCACCACTTCGTCGTGGTAACGCTGGCGCAATCCGGCGTAGGCAGGCTTCGCGTAACCCTTGCCCTTCGGAGCGGTGGCAGCCCGGCCGGTCGCCGGGGTCGTTGGCTCGTCCGCAACGGCCGACTCGACGGCCGGGGCCTCAGGCGCGACGGCCGGGGCCTCAGG
>JALYLB010000120.1 GCA_030774475.1 Chloroflexota bacterium
CCACCATCGCCGCGTTCAAACCCGGCGATCTCACTGCCGGCAACGCCGTGATCGACGCCGAGGCTGCGCGCACCGGGCGCGAACCCCACGCGATCCGGCGGCTCCTGAATGTGGGAGTAGTCGACGAACCCGCGCGCGAGACGGCTGCGGAGTTCGCCAGGCTCGCGCTCGAAGACGGGATCGGGACCTTCATCGTATCCGTGAACGATCCACGCGGGATCACGGACTTCGCATCCGAGGTGGTGCCCCGTGTTCGAGAGGTTGTCGAGGAGGCTCGGCGGCGCGGGCCGGGCGCTGCGCCTGCGGCGGTGGGAGCGGCTTCGGTCGGCACGAGGGCCTCGGCGGAGGCCGCAGCACCCGACGAGACCGAGGACGAGCGGGGGTGACGGCGACGCCGGACGAAGCGACTCGCCTCAGCGATCGGGCACCCTGGGACGAGTCGACGCGCCCGCGGGCGGACCGCTCCGGCCCCGAGGTGAACTACACGGAACATGGACTCCGCGACTCGAAGCAGCTGATCGAGGTGCACAACATGCTCCGGAGCGAGCTGTCGGACCTACGGGACATCCTGCGGCAAGTACGCGTCGGGGCGATGCAGGCCGCGGATGCCAGAGCGGCGCTCAATGAGATGGCGCTGCGCCAAAACGACTGGACGCTGGGCGCGTTCTGCGCCCGCTACTGCAGCGTCGTGGAGCGGCATCACGGCGTCGAAGACGCCTCCTTGTTTCCACACCTGGCGACTCGCGAACCGCAGCTGAAACCGGTGCTCGATCGATTGACCGAGGAGCACCTGGTCATTCATGACGCGATCCAGGAGGTCGACCGGGCCCTCGTTCAGCACATGACACGACCGGAGAACTACCAGCCGATCCAAGGTGCGATCGATTACCTGACCGACGCCCTCCTCTCGCACCTGGCGTATGAGGAACAGGAGCTGGTGGAGCCACTGGCGCGGCTCGGGTTCCTAGACCAGTTGCCCGTCAGGACCTGAAGCCCGCCTGCGTTTTTCCGCCGGTTGTTCTGGTATTAAACGATTGCCGGAAGAGGCTGAGACATCCACGTCGACAAGCACGCGAGCAGTTGGCCTCTTCGCTAGGCTGGACCGAATCCCACCTCCCCCAAGAAGGGAGAAGGCGGCCGCGGGAAACGCCGATGACGATCGTCGGGACGGTGCTGAAACGCGGCTGGCCCGGACGGTTCGAGCCAACCTCTCCACGCTGGTCGCCTCCGCTCCCGGCAACTGCCGGCGACCATGCGCGGATCGCGCAACGTGCCGCTCGTGCCTCTTTACCCGGGGACCACGAGGTGATGGATCTCCCGGCCGACCCGGGGCAAGTCCTGATCGCGCTGACGACGGAGCCGAACTCTTCCTCGCCCGATGCGCTGAATCTCCTCGCCAGCTGGGCCGCGACGCAGGACGACAGGCAGGCCATGCCGGTTGAGGAAGATGCCTGACCCACGAGTGACCGACCAATCGACCCCGACAAGACGTCGACATCTGGATGTCGGTCACGCATCGGACCGCTGAATCAGTCGACGTAGGCTCCAGCGAAGCTCGGGCCCTAGGGGGTGTGAGCTCGAGGGGGTATGAGCTCTAGAGGTGTGAGCTTGACCCATTTGCATGATGTATGAACGCCCCTGACACCAGGCAATGAAGGAGACGATCCAGATGCGGCTCGAGAACAAGGTGGCGCTCATCACCGGCGGCGGAACAGGTATCGGGGCCGCGACCGCCCGGTTGTTCGCCCGCGAGGGGTCGAAGGTGCTCGTCACCGGTCGGCGTCGCGAACCGATAGAGGTGGTGGCAGCAGAGGTGGACGGCTTGGCCGTGGCCGGTGATACGAGCGACCCGACCCACGCCGCTGAGGCCGTCGCCGCCGCCGTCTCGGCGTTCGGCGGCCTCGATGTGGTCGTGGCATGTGCCGGGATCGGCATGGAGGGGTCGGTGGGTGATATGGACGATGAGAACTGGCGACGGACGCTCGAGGTGAACCTCACTGGACCCATGATGATCACGCGGGCGGCTCTGCCCGCGATGCTTGAGCGCGGCGGAGGCTCGGTCGTATTCGTCTCGAGCACCAACGCCATGGCGGCGTCCCCCTCTTCAGCGGCCTACGACTCCTCCAAGGCCGCGCTGAACGCCTTGGCACGCGCGATCGGGGTCGACTACGGGCCGAGAGGGATCCGCGCGAACGCACTTTGTCCGGGATGGGTGATCACACCGATGGGCGATGGATCCATGGACGAGATGGGCGCCTCCAAAGGCATCGGTCGCCAGGATGCCTACGACCTCGCCACCGCAGACGCGCCCTCGCGACGGGCAGGGACCGCCGAGGAGATGGCGTATTGCTGTTTGTTCCTGGCCTCGGACGAGTCGTCGATCGTCAACGGTACGACGCTCGTCGCCGACGGCGGGGCCCTGGCCGTCGAACTCACCAGCACGATGTTCGCCCCCCGATCCGTGTGAGGCCGGCGGACCTGGCAGCCGCGAGGTGTTGTTGACCCGCGCATGAGACAGAGTCCCCTCGACGCGTCTCGGGCCAGATCGCAACGTTGTCCCTTGCGTGAGTCCCGTCGAATCCTCGTCGAGAATCCATGGAGCGGCGACCTCGGACCGGCGTCATGATGTCTCCTGATGGCCATGCATGATCCCGCCCACGAGATGGTGAAATGTCCGTTCGGATCGAGCGGTCTTGCGGTTACACCCATCGGCCTCGGCTTGGCGGCGTTGGGCCGGCCCGCTTACGTCGATCTCGGCCGCCCGAGCGACCTCGGTGCTCAGCGCGACGTTGAAGCACTTCGTGCCCGCACACACGACGTCCTGAACGCGGCCTTCGCGCTGGGTGTGCGCTACGTGGACGCCGCCCGGTCCTACGGTCGAGCCGAGGAGTTCCTCGCCGATTGGATCGGCGGGCATCCAAGTGAGGCCTCCGAGCTCACGATCGGTTCGAAGTGGGGATATGCCTATACGGGAGAGTGGCGCATGGATGTCGCCCCACAAGAGGTGAAAGATCACTCGCTGGCGGCGCTCCGCCGCCAGCTCGGCGAGAGCCGTGCGCTCCTCGGCGCCCACATGGATCTGTACCAGATCCATTCGGCCACCCTTGAGAGCGGCGTGCTGGAAGACCGTGCCGTGCTCGAGGAGTTGATGAGGATCGGTGCAGAGGGTCTGGTCGTCGGGCTCTCGGTGAGCGGTCCACGCCAGGGCGATACGATCCGCCGCGCGCTGGACGTGAGGGTGGACGGCATCTCACCGTTCGGCGCAGTGCAGGCAACGTGGAACATCCTCGAGCCCTCGGCCGGCGCAGCGCTCGCCGACGCCCACCGGGCGGGGTGGGGCGTGATCGTCAAGGAGGCGCTCGCGAACGGTCGACTGACCGACCGGGGAGCCGGTGACGACGTCGGGCCACTCCGCGACGTGGCAGCCGACCACGGCATCCCAGCCGACGCCGTGGCGATCGCGGCGGCTCTCGCGAACCCCTGGGCCGACCTCGTCCTTTCGGGCGCGGTAAGCGGGACGCAGCTTCGCAGCAACCTCGGGGCCTTTGACGTTGACCTGGAACCCGTCGAGCTGGACAGCCTCCAGGACCTCGCGATCCCGCCCGACGACTACTGGCACGAGCGCTCGCTCCTGCCCTGGTCCTAACCAGGCGCGACGCCTGACGCTCCGTCTGCCTCTACGTATCGACAAGATACGAAACGACGCGTATCGTATTGTAAGGGAGGAGACCTCGGAGGAGCGATGCAAGGGACACTGCTCAAGACCACAGAGCTCGGGAGTACCGGCCTCGAGATTACCCGCGTGGGATATGGAGCCTGGGCGATCGGAGGGGGCAGTTGGGAGTTCGGCTGGGGACCGC
>JALYLB010000121.1 GCA_030774475.1 Chloroflexota bacterium
GCGGGTGTGGCTGAGGTCGCCTACGGAGCCGCCAAGGGGCAGCACGGCGTCGTCCTGCTGCTGGACCTCGGGACCGGCATCGGCTCGGCACTCTTCGTGAACGGGCAGCTCGTGCCAAACATGCAACTGGGCCACGTCGAGTTTCACGGCCAGGATGCCGAGACCCGCCTGTCACCCGCGGCGCGCATCCGGCGGAAGATCGGCTGGAGGATCTGGGGCCAGGAATTCAACGAGCTGCTGGCCCGTTACGAGGAATACGTCTGGCCGGACCTGATCATCCTCGGCGGGGGCACCGCCAACGACTTCTCGAAGTACGGGAGGTTCCTCAAGACCAGCGCCCGGCTCGTCGTGGCGGCGATGGGCACCAACGCCGGCATCGTCGGCGCCGCCAGGGTCGGGGGGAACGCCGCCCGGTTTTCCAAACGACCAACAGAGGGCGGCGACCGGGCCACCAAACGCAGGAGTCGGTGAGTGCTCGATACCCCATTCAAGTGCCGGACGCAGGCGCCCAGCTGAACGTGCCATAGCTCGAGCGCTCGTGGGATCCCAACGTGCCAGAAGGCGGCTGCGAGATCGTCGTGTCGTAGCTACCTCGGCGCCGCCATGACTATCGGTCGATGCCAATTCATTGCGCGGGCCAATACATTTCGACCAAATGACGACCCCTCTCCAGTCACCTCCTGATGCAAGACATGACGGCGATCGATCGATCGTCGCGGAGCCGGCTGGTGCAGCGCGAGGCCCGGAGGATGTGCTCATCTTCGAGCAGAGCGGCCTTGGCTTCACGCTGGTCGGTGGCGATGGACGCGGCGCCGGCTGGGCGGGCATCGTCGACCTGGGACCGACGGACGACACGATCGTCGGGCGATCGTGGCGGCGTGGGTCGGCGGAGCACATTTCTGGACGTCGACCGCGACAGGTCGCCGGTCCGTATTACGCGCGTCACGCCGTCGCCGTGCCGGTCGGTCAGCGTCACGTCGTAGTGTTCGGTGCTGCGCGGCCGATCACGCTGCGTGACAGCCAGCTCGTCAGGCTCGCAGCCGCAGCCGTCGATAGAACGCATGGCGTGTCCGCCGACAAACTCCTGGCCGATGAGCTTGAGCTCGTCCATGTCTTGCGCGTATTGATGGCGTACCGGCCCGTCACCGTGCGCGAGACGGTCCGCCATATTGCGACGGTCGCCGCGCAAGCCCTCTCCTGCGAGGTGGCGGTCATGCGGGTGCAACTCGACGGTCAAGCCCTCGTGGAAGGGATCGACGTGCGATCGATGTCCCCACTGGCCAATCCCGATGCCGAGGAATATCTGGCAACGATGGATCTCGAAACGGGGCCGCAGATCGAGCAGGTGGCGCCTCGCGATCCGGACATCTTTGGCGTCGAGGTGGCATCGCGCCTCACGCTCCCGCTGGCTGGGCCAGCGCCCAGTGCACTCGCTCTCGGTCACACGGTCGTCCGAGCGCGAGGATTCACCTCCCTCTGCCAGCGGATCGGCCGGGCGATCGCCGACGCGGCTGAACTCCTGATCAGTCAGGCTCAGGGCCTGTAGCCGAATTCTGCCGTTCGAATCGCCGGGTTGGTGCCAGATAAGGTGACACGACCGGCCCTCACGCTGGCCGGGATGAGCTTCGCGATCGCGCTGACCGATGAGCAATGGGAGCTGGTCGCCGACCTGTTTGACCCGCCCGCTCGCCGGGGTGCGCCAGCGGATATCCCGCGCCGCCAGATGGTCGACGCGATGCTGTTCATCGCCCGGACCGGCTGCCAGTGGCGCTATCTGCCCGAGCGCTATGCGACCTGGACCGCGGTCTGGGCGCAGTGGCGGCGCTGGCGGGCGAACGGGGTCTGGGCCAAGGCGATGACGCGCCTCGCGGCGGTCGTCCGGCTGCTCCATGGCCGCGAGCCACGCCCGTCGATGGTCATGGTCGACGCCCAGACCGTGAAGGGCGGCCGCTACGGCCCGACGTTCCACGAGGCCGGTGGCAGAGGAGGCCGGACGATCGGGACCAAGCGGACCGTGCTCGTCGAGATCCTGGGGCTGCCCGTCGCCGCCCACGCCGGCTCCGCCCGACCGCACGACGTCGCGGCCGCCCGCGAGCTCCTGCGCGACCGCCTGGCCGATCTCCCGCGCGTGCGGGCGATCGTCGGCGACCGCGCCTACCGGGGTCTGGTCAAGCTCGCCGAGCGCAAGCGGGTTACGCTCGACATCAAGGCGCCGCCGAAGGGCACGCGCGGCTTCACCCCGATCTGGCCCCTCTACAAGGTCGAACACACGATCGCCCAGCTCGGCCGCTGGCGACGGCTGTCGCGCTGCTATGAGGGCAGCGAGGCGAGCGCGCGGGCGTGGCTCGAAGTCGCCTCCGTCGGCTACCTCGCCTGGCGCGTGGTCGTCTGACCGTCCCACACCCAGATCGGCCGGCCACCCACCAGCCTCGTGTCCCGCCTGCCTCGGCAGCGCCTGCTCGACCGTCGAACGCCACGGGAGCTCATCGCGCCAGCCTCCTGACGCCTCGTCGACCGTCACGACCATCCCCCGCGCCTGGCAGGGCTATGCGCTACGGTCGTCATACCCAGCCGTCGCGGCGGCGAATTCGGCTACAGGCCCTTAGTGCACCCGTTCGTAAGTCGCTACACGTATCGTCAGCCGAGTCTTCATCCCGCTGGTGGTACGCAAGTTCCGAAATCGAAGTCGTTGACGTCTCCGTTCGGACTGATGTGCAACACGAGGTTGACGCTGTCAGCTGTTCCTCCGCCCTGGCTGACGATCTGAAACTTCGCGGTGACAGTCGTCTGGGAGGCGCCGGTCTGGGCGTTGAATGTGGCCCCGAACCATTGCGCTCCGACGATGCGGTAGACGTTGCCGGCCTCGTCCTCGGCCACGACCTTGCTCACCGTCAAGGTCCCGGTGAGGTTGGTATTGCCCGAGGCGCTGCTGCCTACGTGCACGACGATGGAGACCGTCCCTGACGTGACCGTATAGGTGTTGGTCTCGCAGGCGAAGACAGCTCCCGTGGCAGGGAATGAGAAGTGAACGGCGGGGCTGTCGGCCAGGACCGGAGCGACGCCGAGCGCGAGCGCGAGCGCGGACATGGCCGCGAGAGTGGCCACAAAACGTCGCATGGGTCGGACCTCCTGCTTCGACGGGTCGGTTCCGCCAGGGGCTCGGCGCGGTTGGGGTGCCTACGGGGAGGACCGCGCGAGTCAGCGGCTGCCGTCG
>JALYLB010000122.1 GCA_030774475.1 Chloroflexota bacterium
CGTCTCTCGACTGAACCCGGTGGGGGCCCAAGGCCCCCGCCGGTTTGCGTTGTCGGTGACTCTCTCCAGAGCCCATATCCATCTCTGATCGACACCTATTGCTGCTGCGCTGGCTGAGAAAGTTGGAGCCGACGTTGGGGCGCCCGAAGTCGAACGGTGATCTTCTCCAGAGAGATTCTTATGATTGCCTCGATGTCGAGAAGCGAGTATGCATGCGTCTCGATCTTTCTTGAACGTGCCCGCTCGGTCTCACTCCGATCCAATCTGGACATTCTTGTCGTGTGAGGGATCGAGGGATAGCTGATGGCGAGGATGCACATCGACGAACTCGAGATCGACGCGGCGCTCGTACGTCGCCTCCTCGGTGAACAGTTCCCGGAGTGGGTCGACCTGCCGCTCCGCCGGATCGAGCCTGCCGGTACCGTCAACGCCATCTTCCGTTTGGGTGATGAGCTCGCCGTGCGGCTCGCGCGACGCGAGGGGCCGACACGGCCTGGCGGCAAGGAGTTCGACTGGCTCCCGAGGCTGGCTCCGTTGCTGCCCGTCGAGATCCCCGTTCCCGTCGCGCAGGGACACCCGAGTGCTGACTATCCCTGGTTCTGGGACATCCACACCCGGGTTAAGGGTGAAACGGTGCCGGTTGGGGAGATCGATGCGATCCAGGCCGCCCGCGATCTGGCGGCGCTCCTGGCGGCGCTGCAACAGGTGAGTCCGGTGGGCGCGCCGCCGGGACGGGGCATCACGTTAGCCGAGCGCGACAAGGAGATCCGGTATTGGTTGTCGAGGTTCGAGGGCAATTCGGTCGTGACGGCTGAGTGGGAACGAGCGCTCGCGGCGCCTCCGTGGGACGGCCCGCCCGTCTGGCACCACGGCGACCTCGATGCACGGAATTGGCTCGTCCGGAATGGGCGCATCAGCGGTGTGATCGACTGGGGCTCGATGGGCGTCGGGGATCCCGCGTGCGACGTCATGGTCGCGTGGAAGCTGCATTCGCCTGTCGCCCGCGATGTGTTGCGGGAGGCGCTGCCCACAGATGACGCTACGTGGGAGCGGGCGCGAGGCTGGGCGCTGTCGCAGGCCGTCTCGGCGCTCGCCTACTACACGCCAGTTAACAACTCGATCCTGTACCGCGAAGCCGAGAGCTGGCTAGACCTCGTGCTGTCAGAGCGCCCGTAGCAATCACCGCGGCGTGAGGCACGGCTGACGACCGCGTGAGCAGCTCGACAGCGCCGGCAACGCGTTCACCTGTGTTCCAGAGCGTATTTTGTTTGCACCATCGATCGATCGGGAGCGCGTTGAGCCGGCTCTTTGCTCGTAACGAATGGAAGTTGTTCGCCGTCCTGCCCAAGGCGGACCCCTTTCTGGCCGCGCTGTGGTGGCTGGTGTTGCTGCTGCGCGCCGCGCTTCCGACCATCTTTGCGATCGGCATGGGCGCGCTGGTCGGTGCGGTCCAGCACGGCTCCGCCCTCGGGACGCCTCTAGTTGCTATCGGCATCGTCTTCGTGCTCCAGCAGGTACTCACGCCGACCAACGTCTCTATAAGCGCCAATCTCGGCAGCAGGACCGCAGCGTGGCTCTATGACGAGCTCACCCGCGCCTGCATCGAACCGGCCGGCATGAGTCACCTCGAGGACCCGACTCTCACCAACGATCTGATCGTGGCGCGGGACTTCGATCTCGGGATAAACGGGCCCCCGCTGTTCGTCAGCATGAACTTCATTGCCGATGGTCTGGGCGAGCTGCTGGCGGGTTTCTTTTCGGCGATCGTGCTCGCCTTCTACGCGTGGTGGGCGGCGATCCTTCTCGCCGGCGCATGGTTGGCGACACACTGGCTCTTGCGGGAGAGCGCGGTGTGGCGGGATCGCAACACCGATGAGGTCCGCGAGGCGCAGCGCCACGTCGATTACGCCTATCGCCTGGCGGTGGACCCGCCCGCGGCCAAGGAGCTGCGCTTGTTCGGGCTTGCCGGCTGGACGATCGAGCGGTTGGTGACCAGGCGCAGGCGGCTCTTCGACCTGCAGTATCACGCTACGAGGTTGCGGGAGAAGTCGGTGCGGTGGAGTGTGCTCCTAGTTACAGGCGCCAACGTGCTCGTCTTCTGGTCGCTCGCTCAGGCCGCCACCAACGGACGATTGGACCTGGACAAGCTCGTTGTCTACGCGGCGGTAGCGGTGGGTACGAGTGAGATCGCCTTCGGTGGACTGAACTGGGCCCTCGATGGCGCCGCAGCTCCTGCCGGTGCGGTGCTCCGACTGAAGGCTGCGATGAGCTCGGTCGGGGGCCTCGCGGCAGGCGATCTCCCCGCAGCAGGCATGCCCGCACACGAGATTCGGTTCCACGACGTGACCTTCGCCTACCCCACCAGCGCTCCGGTCCTCGACGGGTTCGACCTCACGATCCCCGCGGGTTCCTCGCTCGCGATCGTGGGCCAGAACGGGGCGGGCAAGACCACGCTCGCCAAGCTGCTGTGCCGGCTCTATGACCCGCAAGGCGGCGGCGTCGAGGCCGACGGGGTCGATCTGCGCAAGCTCGATCTCGATGCCTGGCGCTCCTGCGTCACCGCAGTCTTCCAGGACTTCACCCGTTTCGAGCTGTCCGTTCGTGACAATGTCGCCCCCGGGGGCGCACCGGACGATGTCATCCTGGCTGCACTAGAGGATGCCGGGGCCGGATCGCTCGCCGATCTCGACACGATCCTTGCGCGTGGCTACGAGGGTGGCATCGACCTCTCCGGGGGCCAATGGCAGCGGATCGCGCTGGCACGCGCGTTGTGCGCCGTGCGGATGGGGGCCGGTGTGGTCCTGCTCGACGAACCGACCGCGCAGCTCGATGTGCGCGGGGAGGCCGAGATCTTCGAGCGCATCCTCCAAGCCACTCGCGACTGCACGACGATCTTGATATCGCACCGGTTCTCGACGGTCCGGCGGGCTGACCGCATCTGCGTTCTGGAGCATTGACGTGTGGTTGAACTCGGAAGCCACGAGGAGTTGATGGCCGCTGGTGGCCGCTACCGCACGATGTTCGAGCTGCAGGCGTCTCGCTTCTACGTCGACGAGGAGGAAGAGGGGGTGACCTTCGACGTCCTCGCCTGACAGGCACGACGAGCTGCCCCCTGCGCTGCGCTCGATGTGGCGCCTGGTGAAGCTCGCTTACGGCGCCGAGCCCTGGTTGCTGGTAGCGGCCTTCTCGCTGTCGCTAGCCGCGGCCGTGCCCGATGCTCTGTTCGCTTTGTGGCTGAAGCTCCTAAGCCAGGGCGTGCTCGAGCACGACCACGGATTGCTCGTTGTCGCCACGGGGGGCCTCGCGATCTCTGCCACATGCACCTGGCTGTTGCGCACCGTAAGCACGCGGGTCCAGCGCCGGTTCCGGGACCGGGTCACGATCGCGTTGGAGGCTCACGTTGCTCGTCTCCAGGCCACGGTCGCGACGATCGCCCACCAGGAGCGTCCGGAGTATCTCGATCGCTTGCGCATCCTGCGCGACCAGGTATTCGTGCTCGACCACATGTACATGTCGCTGTTCTCCACCTGTGGCTGGATCCTGCGGCTCGCGATCACGATCGCGCTGCTGCTGTCGATCCACCCGGCCCTGGCGCTGCTTGCCCTCTTCGCGCTGCCGACGGTGCTCGCCTCCTCGTGGCGGCCCGCGGTCGAACGCGCGGCAGAAGAGCGCGGCGCGCAGGCGGACCGCCTCGCGCGCCACCTCTTCGTCACCGCCACTACGGCGGCCCCCGGAAAAGAGGTTCGTCTAAGCGGGATCGGGCCCCGTCTGGTGGTGCAGCGGCGGGCTGCATGGGAGCGGTGGTACGGCCCGGTGTCGAAGGCGCGCTGGGGGAGTGCGCTCTGGCAGAGCCTTGCCTGGGCGATCTTCGGTGGCGCCTACGTCGGAGCGATCGTGTTCGTAGCCTCGGGACTGCACTCCTCGCCGGGCAACGTGCTGCTGGTCCTTGCTGCCGGGTCCCGCCTCTCCTCTTATATAGGTGCGACGGTCGGCGAGATCGGATTCCTGCGCGGAATCTGGCTCGACGGCTCGCGCCGATTGGTGTGGCTGGAGGAGTACGCCGCGTCGTTCGACGAGGTCGTCGACGTCGAGGTGCCCGGCAAGTTGCGAGAAGGCATCCGCCTCGAGCACGTCTCCTTCGCCTATCCGGG
>JALYLB010000123.1 GCA_030774475.1 Chloroflexota bacterium
GCACGCGTCCCCGTTCGCGGCATCGCTGCTGTTCGACTATGTGGGTTCCTACATGTACGAGGGCGATGCGCCGCTCGCGGAGCGCCGCGCGCAGGCACTGGCCCTCGACCGCGAGCTCCTCGCCGAGTTGCTGGGGGCCGACGAGCTGCGCGAGCTGCTCGACCCGGCGGCGCTGGTCGAGGTCGAGCTCGAGCTCCAGTCGCTCGCTGGTGGCCGTCGCCCGCACACCCCCGACGGGGTCCATGACCTCCTGCGCCGGGTGGGGGACCTTCGCGACGACGAGGTCGCGAGCCGCGTGACCGATGGCCTAAACGCAGCCGAAGCGCTGGCTGCGCTGGCGCGCGACCGACGAGCCGTGATTGCGCGGGTGGCGAGCGAGGACCGATGGATGGCGATCGAGGACGTCGCCCGCTATCGCGATGCGCTGGGCGTCAGCCCGCCGGCGGGACTCGCGGAGGCATGGCTCGAAGCGCCCGCGGGTGACCCGCTCGACGCCCTGCTCCTGCGATGGGCCCGTACCCACGCCCCGTTCACGGCCGCAGATCCGGCTGCCCGTTGGGGGATTGGCGCATCCGTCGTCCTCGAGCATCTCAAAGCGCTGGCGGCCACCGACCGGCTCGCGGAGGGCACCTTCCGACCCGGCGGGAGCGGGCGGGAGTTCGCCGATCCGGAAGTGCTGCGCCTCCTGCGCCGCCGGACCCTCGCCCGTCTTCGGCGCGAGGTCGAAGCCGTGCCGCCCGAGGCGCTCGGCCGCTTCCTCCCGAGCTGGCAGGGGATCGGCTCTCGCGCCGCGGGCCTCGATCGGCTGCTTGAGGTCGTCGCCCAGCTGGAGGGCGTGCCGATCCCAGCTTCCATCCTGGAGCGAGACGTGCTCCACGTGCGCGTCCGTGACTACGCGCCGCGGCTGCTCGACGAGCTCGGCGCGGCAGGCGAGGTCGTCTGGGTGGGTCGCGGGTCGCTCGGGCGCGACGATGGCCGGGTCGCGCTCTTTCGGCGGGACCGGGTCGCACTGCTCGCCTCGGCCGGCGCAGTCGAAGGCGAGCGGCCAGGCGGCGAGGTCCATGATCGAGTACGCGACCAGCTCACCCGCCGCGGCGCGTCGTTTTTCCGAGAGCTCCGGACGGCGGTGGGGGCAGCAGCCAGGACCGATGACGAGGCGCTCGACGCGCTCTGGGACCTGGTCTGGTCAGGCGAGGTCACCAACGACACGTTCGGACCATTGCGGGCCCTCTCCCTGCCACGGTCCCGCTCCCGGTCGGGCGGGTCGCGGCCGTCCCGGCCAGGGCGGCTCCTCTCCATGGGCCCGCCGCGTGCCGCCGGACGCTGGTCGCTGGTCGCCGAGCTCGTCGGAGAGGCAGGGTCGCCCACCGAGCGCGGCCACGCAGCCGCCGTCTCCCTCCTCGAGCGCCACGGGGTCGTGACCCGCGAGGCGGTGATGGCCGAGAACCTGCCCGGCGGCTTCTCGGCGGTCTACCCCGTCCTCAAGGCGATGGAGGAGGCGGGACGTGCGCGACGCGGCTACTTCGTGGCGGGACTGGGCGCTGCGCAGTTTGCCCTGCCCGGCGCTGTCGACCGGCTGCGGGCTGAGCGAGAGGTCCCGGAGGTGCGGCGGACGATCGTGCTGGCGACTGCGGATCCGGCCCAGCCCTATGGCGCGGCGCTTCCATGGAGGCGCCGTGACGCCGACGATCACTCCTCGCTTCAGCGGGTCGCGGGTGCCTACCTCGTGCTGGTCGACGGGGAGGCGGCGCTCTACCTGGAGCGCGGCGGTCGCAGCCTGGTGACGCTGCCGGCGGCCGACGACCGCGACGTCGCTCTGGCGGCGTTGGGCGCTCTGCCCCAGCTGCTGGCGCCCATCGGCCCCTTCCGAGAGCTGGTCATCGAGCGTGTCGATCGTGAGCCTGTTGCGGCGTCTTCCCTCGCCGAGCCGCTCGGGAAGATGGGCTTCCGCAAAGCGTATCGCGGCTGGGTGCTTCGGCCGGCGTGAAACGTCCTTGCGGGTCCTAATGCGTGGCCGGCCAGACGTCGCCCACACCATCGATGACGCTCGGCGACTCAGAACCGTCGACGAGGCTGTATACCAGTGGCCTGGGGCCAGGGCCAGTGCAGCCCTGAGCAACCTCCGTCGTGTACCACAGCTGCGCGGAATTCACGAACACAGGGTTGTTCCGAGCCTTGCCAATCAGCAGTGGGCTGCCGCCGTGAGCGAGATCGACGAGGTAGACATCATGCGAACCGTCCGGGTGGGCCACGGAGTATGCGAGGTGGGCGCCATCTGGAGTAATGGTTGGGTGAAGCCAATGTACGCCGGCGAGGAACCGCGTTGGATTCGAGCCCGGTGACCACGTCCATACGTCGCTTCCTTGGCGGTAATAGAGCGTCTCGGAGATCGGCGACCACAATGCCGTAGCGGGCTCGGCGCCCGAGCTCCAGCCGCCTGGCGGAGGAAGGACCGACAGCACTGGCGTCTGACCCGCGGCCACCAACAGACTGTTGAGATTCGGATACTGGTCGAGGACGAATAGGTCAGCTCCCGAATGGGTGTACTCCCCGAGCGCCGAGCTGTCCTCCGGGCCGCCGCACAGCCCCTCGTGAAGATTCGGCAGCGCCGCAATGACTACATCGCCCACATGGGTCGTCACATGGACCTTGTCGGTGGTACTGCCCTGGTCCATCCAGAGGACCTGGTCGAGGCCTGGTCCCACGGCGATGAGCGTTCGAAGGCCCCCCGGAAGCTGGAACCAGTGGTAGCGCACCTCGGGCAGGTCGACGACGGCATAGGTGTATATGCCTGAGCCTGGATCCTCCAGGACTACGTGACGGGCGTCAATCAGGCCCGTGACTCGGACGTTCGTGAAGATAAAACCGAAGGTGCAGACGGTTCGAGGGCTGGCAGGGTCCGCATAGTCGCGCAAGACCTCCCCGTCGGCTCCGTGCATCCGCACCAAAGCCACTGGATCCGAGGTTCCAATCGATCCGCCGCAGGCGATCTTCGACTCGAAGCCAGCAGGCTGCTGAACGGGGAGCAGGTCGAACGTGGCACTGCTCGACGTAGGCGGAGGCGGAGCCGATGGCGCCGTGGACGGAGCGGCGGAGGACGTTGGCGTCGCGGAGGCAGTGGCGGATGCCGTCGTCGATTCGCTTCCGATCGCCACGCCGCTCGGCGCGGGCGAGACCTCGACCGTCAACCACGGAACCTTGATGAGCCCAGAGCCGACCGCCGCCCCGACCGCGAGCACCACAACCAGCATGACCGCCGCTACGAGGAGCAGCGTCATCCGCATGCCACTCGGGCGTGATGTCTGCCGTGTCAGCGTCTCGAAGAGCCGATCCGCGAACGCAGCATCTGGTTCGACGGGCTCGTCGATTTGTCGTAGCAGTCGAGTGAGCTGATCGTCACGCATCGGTCTGGCCCTCGTAGGCTCGCCGGAACGCATCGCGCGCGCGACTGAGCACTGATTCGGTTGCTGACTCGGTTCGATGGAGCAGCGCCGCAATCTCGCGGACCGGGAGCTGGTCGACATATCGCAGCATCAGGGCGAGGCGCTGATCAGTGAGAAGCGAGGCGAGGGCTCGTTGAACCGCCTCCCGCTCCTCACTGTCTCGCCACGCATTTGATTCGTGATCGGGTTGGGCATCAATCAAACGGAGGTGACGGCTCGCACTTCGTCGATCGCGACGAATGTGGTCGACGAGCCGGTTCCGCCCGATGGCGCAGATCCAGGTCACGGAATCCGAGCGGCCTTGGAATCGGCGGCGGGCACGAATCGCCTCGGCGAACGCTTCCTGCGTGACCTCTTCGGCAAGCGCCTGGTCGCCGCAGCGGGTGAGGATGTACCGATACACCCGCGGGAGGGCATCGTCGTACCAGATCCGGAAGCGCACCGGGTCGCCGACGAGCGCGTCAAGTGAGACCCCGCCATCGGCTGACCCGACCGGAGTCATTCCCTCATTTCCTGCGTGCTGAATTCGGAGGGTCACGCAAGGTTAGACGGCCGAGGTGCACGAAATCCTTCGCAGGAGGCCCAGGAACCGATGCGAGGCAACTGCGCGCCGCTTGCGGCGGGCGGGTTCCGGGCATAGAAACGTCCCGAAGGAACCCTGCCTCGCCCCTTTGATGCAATCTCTGGGTCGCGGCCCGGCTCCTCCGGGACCCGTTAACTGTACGACCTGGCTGCCGGCCCGCCTAGGGGACTTGTCCACTAATTCCGGCGATTTCCCGCGGCTTATCCACGCGTTGTCCACAGGCACCATCCCAAGCCCGCGCGTTGGCGGAGCCGTCGCCAGTCACTCCCGGAGCGTGACGACCTCGCGATAGGTCGGCAGCACGGCGTCGAATCCCAGGTCCGCATGGATGCGCTGCGCGAAGGCAGACGCCGCATCGGGGTCACCATGGACCACGAAGATCTGCTTTGGCCGTCCATCGCCCGCCGTGGCGCCGCCAGCAGTGGCGAAGTTCCGCACCCAGTCTTCCAGCTCGTGCTCGTCTGCGTGGGCCGAGAAGCCGGAGATGGATCGGACGCGGCATCGGATCGGGTAGGCCTGCCCGTCGATGCGCGCCTCCTTCGCCCCGTGCTGGATCGCGAAGCCCAGCGTCCCCTGCCCCTGGTACCCGATGAAGAGCAACGTGCAGGCTGGATCGGGAAGGAACTCCTTGAGGTGGTGGAGGATCCGGCCCCCGGTCAGCATCCCCGACGAGGCGACGATCATCAGTGGCCGCGGCTGGGTCCGGATCGCCTTCGAGGCATCGACCTCGTTGGTGTACTGCTCGCCCGGGTACTCGAGCGGCGCGTCGCCGGCCTTGAGCAGGTTGGCGGTCTCCTCGTCGTATTCCTCAGGGTGACGGAGGTAGACGTCGCTGGCCTTGCTGGCCATCGGTGAGTCCAGGTAGAGCGGGAGCCTTGGGATCCGCCCGTCCCGCAGGAGCTGGTCGAGCTCCCAGACGAGCTCCTGGGTACGCCCGATGGCGAACGACGGGATGAGCAGCACGCCCCGATCGCCCGCCACCTCGTTGATGGCCGTGGCCAGGTCGTCGACCGCCTGTGCCATCGGCGCGTGCTCGCGATTGCCGTAGGTCGACTCGACCAGGACGAAGTCGGCGTGGCTGATCGGCGTCGGGTCCTTCAACACCGGCGTGTCGCACCGCCCGAGGTCGCCGGAGAAGACGACTGTCGTGGTGGCGCCGCCATCGGTCAGGCGCAGCTCGATGATCGCCGAGCCCAGGATGTGCCCGGCGTCGTGGAAGGTCGCGCTAATCCCCGGACCTACGTCCAGCGTTTGCTCATAGGGAATCGGCCGGAAGAGGGTGACGGTCCGTTCGACGTCCTCCATCCGGTACAGCGCGGTCCGGGTCGTCGTCATGGCCTCGGGCGTCGCGTCGCGGATGCGCGCGGGCACGTCGCCTTCGTCGCGCTCGACGGCCGCGTCCTCCTCGCCGCCCTCGGCGGTCGGGGCCACTTCCGGATGGCGCCGGCGCCATCGGTTCTCCGCCTCCTCCTGGAGCTTGGCGGAGTCGCGCAGCACGATGTCGGTGAGGTCCAGCGTGCCGGGCGTGGCGTGGATCGGACCCGCATAGCCAGCCTTGACCAGCGCCGGGATCCGGCCGCAGTGATCGAGGTGTGCGTGCGTCAGGAGCAGTGCCTCGACCGTTGACGGCTCGAAAGCGAACGCCATCCGGTTGCGGCTCACCTCCTCCGGCGACCCCTGGAAGATCCCGCAGTCGACCAGGATTCGCCGCTCCCCGCAGGTCACCAGGTACTGGCTGCCCGTCACCGTGCCGACCGCCCCGAGGAACTGGATGGTGATGCTCATCTCCCGGAAGTATGGCCTCAGACACGGCCCAGTGCGGCAACCCTGTGTGCGCTCTGCGTCACCTAACGTTCAACCGAGGCCCGAATGGGCGATCCCTGGGCGACCAATGTGCCGGACTCGTCACAAACAGCAAGTGAACGACGCGTTGTTGGACGTTACGTGACGGCACGAGCACGTCCATGCGCCATCTGGCCGCACGCCTATCATCGGCGGGTGCCGTTTCCCATCGAGCCACCCATCGAGCCGATGCTCGCCAAGCCGACCCCGGCCATCCCCGACGGTCCAGGATGGATCTACGAGCCCAAGTGGGACGGCTTCCGCGCCCTCGTCTTTCGCGACGGCAACGAGCTCCTCATCCAGTCGCGCGATCTCAAGCCGCTGAATCGCTACTTCCCCGAGCTCGAGCCACCACTACGCGAGCTCGGAGGCCCCGAGGCGCGCTTCGTCCTGGACGGGGAGGTGGTCATCGCCCGGGACGGCGCCCTCGACTTCGATTCGCTGCTGCTCCGCATCCACCCCGCGGCCAGCCGGGTCGCGATGCTGGCGGGCGAGACGCCGGCCTCCTATGTGGCCTTCGACTGCCTTGCCGATGGCGCTGATGACCTGCGCGCCGAGCCCTTCGCCGAACGGCGACGCCACCTGCTCGGCGTCCTGGCGGAGCCGCCGCCATCGGTCTACCTGACGCCTTCGACAGAAGATCCCAAGACGGCTCGCCACTGGTTCGACGTGTTCGAAGGCGCCGGGCTCGACGGGGTGGTCGCCAAGCGCGCCGAGCTGCCCTACGCGCCGGGCAAGCGGGAGATGGCCAAGATCAAGCACCTGCGCACGGCCGACTGCGTGGTCGCCGGCTTCCGCTGGCACAAGAATGGACCGGGCACGCTGATCGGATCGCTGCTGCTGGGGTTGTGGAACAGTGCCGGCCAGCTCCAGCACGTGGGCGTCACGGCGTCGTTCACTGCGCAGAAGCGCGCCGAGCTGGTCGGGTTCCTCGAGCCGTACCGCCGCGATGCGCTGGTCGACCATCCCTGGCGCGAGTGGCGGGACTGGGAGGAGCAGGCAGCCACCGAGGGACGCAGGGTCCCCGGGGCGACGAGCCGCTGGAACCGAGGGAAGGACCTCTCATGGGAGCCGCTGCGTCCCGAGCTGGTCGTGGAGGTCGCCTTCGACCACTTGCAGGGCGATCGTTTCCGCCACGCAGCAACGTTCCAGCGCTGGCGACCTGACCGGTCACCCGCGGACTGCCGCTACGACCAGCTCGAGGAGACGCCCCCGGCGCTGCTGGCCGACCTCTTCGGGAGCTGATCCGGGCGCCGCGCTACACTCGCGGAACCCCGTAGATCAGAGGTTCCTCGCGTGGTCGTGACCGATACCAACGCCGCCGTCGACGAGCTCGCCACCCGGTTCTGGGAGCGCATCCTGGAGCTCAACCCGCTCCAGGCGACCATCCTGGGCGACGATCGATACGACGATCGGCTCTCGGACCTGGGTCCGGCCGGCCGGGCGGAAGAGGCCGCCCTCTCGCGCGAGGTGCTGGCCGAGGCGGAGGGCATCGATCCCGACCACCTCGAGACCGAGCAGGTCATCACCCGCGACATGTTGATGCTCATTGCACAAGACGGCCTCGAGTCGCTGGAGCGAAAGCAGTACCAGCTGGGGGTCGATCACATTTGGGGCGTGCAGACCCTGCCGGTAAGCGTCGCCCAGTACCAGGTGGCCGACACACCCGAGCGGCTCGAGAAGCTGCTGACCCGCTTCGCCGCCTACCCGGCCGCCGTCGAGCAGCACATCGACACCCTGCGCGAGGGGATCGGGGATGGGCGGACCTCGGCGGCCGCCCCCGTCCGAAAAGCGATCGAGCAGATCGAGCGCATGCTCGCAACCCCGACGGATCAGTACCCCGCGCTAGCGATCGCCCAGGTGGCCGACGACGCCGCCCGGGAACGGGTCCACCAGGCGGTTCGCGAGGTCGTCTACCCCACCATCCAGCGCTATCACGACTTCCTGGCGGAGGAGTACGAGCCGCACGCGAGGCCGATGCCGGGGCTCTCGACGACCCCTGACGGCGATGCCGCCTACCTCCTCGCCATCCGCGCGCAGACCTCGGTGGCCGCTACCGCCGAGGAGGTCCACCAGTTCGGGCTCGACGACCTGGAGCAGATCGAGAAGGAGAAGGACGCCATCGCGCGGCGCCTCGGCCACGCCGACCGGATCGCGCTCGACGCGGCTCTCGCCGACGACAAGGCCAACCGCACGGACGACCCCGAGGTCATCCTCCAGCTCGCTCGCGAGCAGACCGCGCGCGCCTACCTGGCGGCGCCGAAGTATTTCGGCCGGTTGCCGCGGGCGGATTGCGTGGTGGTGCCGGTCGAGGCCTATCGCGAGCGCGAGTCGCCGCCCGCGTTCTACATGCCGCCGACGATCGACGGCTCGCGCGCGGGGCAGTACTACCTCAACACGTACCAGCCGCACGAGCGGCTCCTCCACAAGATCGCCGCGATCACCTTCCATGAGGCGACCCCCGGTCACCATTTCCAGATCGGGATCGAGATGGAGCTCGACCACCTCAACGCGTTCCGCCGCTACGGGTCGCGGCTGGCCGGCGTGGCGTATGCCGAGGGGTGGGGCCTCTACGCCGAGCGGCTCGCGGACGAGATGGGCCTGTACGCCAGTGAGTTCGAGCGCGTCGGGATGCTCGAGACCCAGGCGTTCCGCGCGTCGCGGCTCGTCGTCGACTCCGGGCTCCATGCCATGGGCTGGGACCGCGGACGGGCCATCCGCTTCATGCACGAGCGCGGAGCACTGGCGATGGTCGACGCCGAGATCGAGGTCGATCGCTACACGATCTGGCCCGGCCAGGCGCTCGCCTACAAGATCGGCCAGCGCGAGATCGAGCGGGCCCGGGACGAGGTCTCGGGTCGGATGGGGGAGCGCTTCGACGTGCGTGCCTTCCATGACCAGGTGCTCGCCCACGGCTCGGTGCCGTTGGCCACCCTCCGCCGCGAGATACCGGCCTGGGTCGAAGCCGAGGTCGCGGCGCGGTCCGGGGGCTGAGCCACCGGCCGCCCGGGACCAGTCGTCACATGAAGGCCCCGGAGTCGGTCGTGCTCGAGGGTAAGCACGTCCGGCTGGAGCCACTTGCGGAGGGGCACCGCGACGACCTCGTCGCGGCCGCATCCGAGGATCCCGCGATCTTCCGCTTCATGGGCACCAACATCGCCGCGCACGGCTGGGACGCATGGCTCCGCGAGGCGCTCGACGGAGTCGCCGATGGCCGCTACATCGCCTGGGCGACCGTTGAGCGCGGCAGCGGCCGCGCCATCGGCTCCACCCGATTCGGCGACATCGCCCCGGAGCATGGCCGCCTGGAGATCGGCTGGACCTGGATCGCCCCGTCGTATCAGCGGACAGCGGTCAACAGCGAGGCCAAACTCCTCCAGCTGCGCTACGCCTTCGACGAGCTGGGCGCCACCCGGGTCGCCCTCAAGACCGATGCCCGCAACCAGCGCTCCCAGGCGGCGATCGAGCGGCTCGGCGCCGTCCGCGAGGGCGTGCTGCGGCGCCACATCCGGTTACCCGACGGCTTCACGCGCGACACCGTCTACTACTCGATCCTGTCTGACGAGTGGCCGGTCGTGAAGGATCAGCTCGAGGCTCGCCTGTCCCGCGGCTGAGCCGGCTTGGCTGGTGTCGATCGGGGCGCCCGGAGGGAGCTGTACAGGTACGCGGTGGCGAGGGATCGGTACGGCCTCCAGGCCTCGCTCATACGCCGAACCTCGCCTTCGCTGGGGATCTTCTCGAGGCCATATGCCCGTTGGACGGCCCGCCTGATACCGAGGTCGCCCGCCGGCAGGATGTCCGGCCGACCCAGCTGCCCGAGCAGGAACATGTCAGCCGTCCAGGAGCCGATGCCGCGGACAGCCGTCAGCTGGTCATGCGCCTCGTAGTCCGGCAGGTCATGAAGCCGGTCTAGCTGGAGGCGGCCATCGAGGGTGCGGGCCGCCAGATCGCGCAGCGACGCTGCCTTGTTCGCGGACAGGCCAACGGCGCGCAATTCTGCGTCGGACGCCTCGACGATGGCCGACGCCGCCACGCGATCCCCAATGAACGCCTGCAACCGTCCGAAGATCGCGGCTGCGGCCTGCGTCGCGATCTGCTGGCCGACGATGGCGCGGGCGAGTGACCCGAAGTTGTCGAGCGACCATCTGGCGCGCCACGTTGCGAGGTCCACCGGCTCGAGGCTGTCGATGAGGCGACGAAGCGTCGGATCGGCGGCGCGAAGCGCATCCATCGCTTCCGCGGATGTGGATTGGCGCTCATCGGTCATTGGGAATCCCTCAGTGCGCGAGGACTAGTTGTCCGTGTAGCTCGCCGGCAGCCGCAGGCTCTGGATGATCGGCTCGGAGTCGACGGCAAGCCTTACAAGTTCCTTCGGGTTCGGGGCATCGAGCGTGATCAGGAACGTGTGGTCGCCGTCTGGATAGTGCACCGGGGCGATGAATATTCGGGCCACTTCGTCCCCCCCAATGGCGTAGAACCCGCCATTCCAGTGCCGAGGATCGGTAAAGATCGCGGCACACTGCGGGTTGTCCGGGCAATCGTTCAACGCGAAGTTGGCGGTCTCCGAGACGCCGAGCGTCAACTGCGTGCCCTTGATGGAGTCGCCCACCGTCACGTCGGTCGCCTTCGCCATGATCGCGAAGTCCTTCGTGGTCATGAGCCAGTCGAGCAGCGCATCGGCCGTCCGCCCAACATCGTCGAGCACTTGGCCAACCGTCGCTGTGCGGTTGTTGGTGACGACCGCGGCCATGTCCTTCCAGACGAGGATCGCGTCATCGGGGCGGTCGGCAGGATGAAGGGCGATCTCGCCGGCATCCGTCTCCGTCGCTTTCCAGCCCGTGGGGATCGTCAGGCTGAGACCTGGGAAGAAGCCGGCTGGTGCGGTGACATAGGTGCCGGCCGGGATCGAGCGCGGCGGGCCATCCTCGTACACAGGCAGCTCCGCGAGACCCGACGGGCTCGGTGACGCGGAAGCGGCAGCGCCCGTAGCCGCAAGAGGTGACGACGACGGCGTTCCGCCGCCGCAACCGGCGAGGATGGTGATGCCAAACCCCCACACCAACTTTTGGAAGGTGCTCACGTCTCCCCTCCATCGGACGACCAGCGGTGGGACGTTGATGCTATCCGCGGTCGCGGCGACGGACAAGATCTCGTGCCAAGCAGAACCGTGAATCGAGGGCCCATGGCGAGGTGTGAGGTCCAGGCGGACGCCCCTATCTAGTTGGCCGACATCGGAACCCCAGCTATTGTGCCGGAGCACTCGTCGGCAGCGGTGTCGACAGCGCTTCGGCGATCGACGTCTCGAGGTCCATGTTCCGGCCGGCGGCCACCTCGCGATCGAAGGCATCGGGCGGCAGCCGCTCCCGCCCGACCACGAGCGGCTCGAGGGCTCCGCCGATGCGCGGTGGAATCCCGCCACCCAGCTCTTCCTTGATCCGCGCGGCCGTTGCCCCAAGCCGTACAGCACGGGCGGTGTCACCGGCCCAGAGGGCGACCTCGCCGAAGTACTCGAGGGCGATGGCGATTCCGATACGAAGATCGAGGGCGCGCGCGGTCTCGATCACGGCGCGGTAGTCGGCGATGCCTTCGTTGATCTCGCCCGTGAGCAGCTTCAGGCGCCCAAGAAAGATGCTCGAGAACAGGGCGAAATACCAGTCATTCGCCTGTCGGGCCAAGTCGATGGACTGTACGAGCGATGTCCGTGCGTCCGCCAGCCGACCGAGCACGACCTGGGCGGTCGCAGTCGCGAGGAGCGCCTGGCCCTGCAGGCGGACATCCCCGAGCTCCCGGGCTAGCGCCAGGTAGCCCTCGATCATCCCGAGCGCGACCCGCGGATCGGTCTCGATCATCGAGAAGCCTTGGACACCCGACGCAAAAGCGAGGCCGCGATCATCACCCAGGCGCCGGTATGCCGTGACGCTCAGCTCACCCATCTCGCGGCCGGTCGCGTAGTCCCCGAGCCACGTTGCGTTGAAGCCGGCAGCCGCGGCCGCGGCAGCGACTTCAGGTCCCTCGTCAGATCGGGCCCGACGTACCAGGTTGACCAGGATTCGCTGTCCTTCGGCGCTGTGGTTGCGCTGCAACCAGAATGGCCCAAGAGCCGCAGCGATGGCGAGAGCGGTCTTCAGGTCACCACTCGCCTCGGCCCGATCGATCGCTGCGCGAAGGTTGTCCAGATCCGCTTCGATCCGGTCGAACCAGGCGCCGGCTCGCGGTCCATCCGACTCACCTCGGGCGCGCTCGGCAAATGCGCGGAAGAAGGCGGCATGCCGCATGTGGACCTCCGGCGCCTCGTCGCTGGATGCGAGCTGCTCGGACGCGAATTCGCCGATGGTGGCGAGCATCGCGAAGCGAGGTAAATCCGACATCGGGGCCGCCTGGATCAGGCTCTGCTCGACGAGCCGTTCGAGCGCCGCATCGACTGGCCCTGCGGCCGAACGGCCAGCAACTGCCTCCGCGGCCTCGTAGGTCCATCCGCCGACAAACGCTGCCAGCCGCCGAAACACGGCGCGATCGGCCTCCGCGAGAAGGTCGTGGCTCCAAGCGATCGCCACGCGCAGGCTCCGTTGGCGGGGCTCGACGGTGGCTGGACCGGTGGCGAGCGCATCAAGCCGATGCGCGAGCCGGTCGCGAAGAGCCCGGACCGAAAGCAGGCGAGTGCGAGCAGCTGCGAGCTCGATCGCCAGCGGCAACCCGTCCAGCGACCTTGCGATGTCGGCGATGATGGGGAAGTCGTCAGGGTCTGGATCAAAGTCGGTCCGAACGAGTCGAGCCCGATCCACGAACAGGGCGACCGCCTCGGACGACGCAAGGGTGCCTTCGTCCGCACCTGCGGGCGGGATGGCAAACGGCGGCACGGGAAACTCCTGCTCGCCCGCAACGTGCAATGGCGCCCTGCTGGTGGCCAATACGCGCAGTCGGGCGGCACCCGCGAGCAGACGATCAACTTCGGATGCGGCGGCGGCCTCGAGCTGCTCGAGATTGTCGAGCAGCAGCAGGACGTCGCGTTCGCGGAGCCATTCGGAAAGGACCTGCACGACCGAACGATTGAGCTCCTCAGGTAGTCCGATGGCCGAGGCAATCACTGCAGGCAGCATCGAAGCATCGGTCGTCGCGGCGAGCGACACGAAGAATGCGCCATCGGCGAAGCGTTCTGCGACCCGTGCGGCGGTTCGGAGGGCGATCCTGGTCTTGCCCGTTCCTCCGGGTCCTGTGAGGGTGACGAGCCGTCGATCGCCGAGGAGCTGAGCAATCTCAGTCAGCTCATGCCTGCGACCGAAGAACGCCGTGGCCTCGGGCGGGAGGTGGGCACGCCGCACGTCCAAAGCGCGAGGCGGTGGAAAGGCGGAGGGCAAGCCTGACACTTCGAGCTGGTGGAGGAGTTCCGGCTCGGGGATGTCCTTCAGCCGATACGCACCGAGGGTCCGAACGCGAACGCCGTCTGGGAGATGCGCCCATATCAGCTCTCGGGTGCTATTGGAGAGAAGCACCTGACCACCGTGGGCCGCCGCCATGATCCGCGCGGCTCGCGCGACCTCCGGATAAGCCTCGTCCTCGTCGGAGGCCTCGGCGGTGTGGAGGCCCATCCGCGCCCGGAAGGGCTCGCCGGCCCAGGCATACGTGTTGAGGGCGCGCTGCGCTCCAACAGCCGCGCGAACGGCACTCATCGCATTCGTGAAGCGTACGAAGAAGGAGTCGCCGGCCGTGGAGGAAACCGCCCCCTTGTTGGCGGAGATCGCGTCACGGAGGATTCGATCGTGCTCATCGAGCTGGTCCTTGAATGCCGCACCCAGCTGGTTCGCCAGCCTGGTGCTGCCCTCGATGTCGGTGAACAAGTAGG
>JALYLB010000124.1 GCA_030774475.1 Chloroflexota bacterium
GGATGAAGTCCTACGGTGTTTTCCTCGCCGGCCGCCTGAAGCCCGGAAGCTGGAGCGCTGGTGCCGGGCGCTCCGCCCGCGTGAGCCCGTTGTTCCTCGCACAACTCGCGCGAGTCGTTGACCTGCAGATCCCCACGATGTTCGTGTACGGCACCGAGGACGGCTACCACGAGCGCTTCGAGACGGCACGAGAGGGCCCTCTTGGCGACGTTCTCGACCGGGCCAACGGGAGCGTGGAACTGACCTTGCTCGAGGGGCCGATGCACGAGCTCACCGCGCTCGGTGTCCAGGACGCCTTCATGGCGCTCGCGGAGTCGTGGTTGGCCCGCCGTTTGGAGCCGTCGCCTCCCGACGGGGCGGCTGGCGTCCTGGATGCCGTAGGAGAAAGGAGACGCTGATGGAATTCCTACTGCACCATCTTCTCGAGGCCGCGGCCCGTCGGCATCCGGAACGCCCGGCCGTCGTCGACGGCGAGCGCGCCGTGGACTACGCCACGCTCGATCGGCGAGCGAACGCGCTTGCACATCTGCTCATCGATCGCGGGGTGGGCGCCGGGGATCGCGTCGGGCTTTATCTCGAGAAATCACTCGAGTCCATCGTGGCGATCTACGGGGTGCTGAAGGCGGGCGGCGCGTACGTCCCGCTCGATCCACGGGCGCCGGTCATGCGCCTGGCCAAGATCGCCCGCAACGCGGACATCCGGCTCCTGATCGCAGGGAAGGAAACCGTGGGCAAGGTGCCGGACCTCTGCGCCGGCGGCGCCCCCCTCGAGCAGGTCATGGTGCTTAGCGCCGACAGCCCCGGCGAACCCCGCCTCGACGGCGTGACGGTCCTGGGCCAGAACAGGCTCAAAGGACTGCCCGACCACCCGCCCGCGACGGGCACCATCGACGTCGACCTCGCGTACATCCTCTACACCTCGGGATCCACGGGTGATCCCAAGGGCGTCATGATCTCGCACCGGAACTCGCTGACGTTCGTCGACTGGGCGTCGAGCGAGACGGCTCTGCAGCCGTCGGATCGGCTGTCGAGTCACGCGCCCCTGCACTTCGATCTCTCCATCTTCGACATCTTCGCCGCGGCCCGAGGCGCGGCCGCCGTTGTGCTGGTCCCGCCCGAGACCTCGGCCTTCCCCCGCGCGGTCGCGAAGTTCATCGAGGAGCACGGGATCACCGTCTGGTACTCGGTCCCCTCCGTACTGAGCATGCTCGCGCTGCGCGGAGGCCTCGAGCGCGGCGACCTCCCACGGCTGCGGACGATTCTCTTCGCCGGCGAGGTGTTTCCCGTGCCGTACCTGCGTGCGTTGATGACCCAGCTGCCGCACGTGCGCTTCTACAACCTTTACGGGCCAACGGAGACCAATGTCTGCACGTTCTATGAAGTGTCCCCGCTGCCGGAGGACCAGCTGAGTCCGGTGCCGATCGGCAAGGCGATCCCCAACGTGGGCGTGGTGGTAATGGGCGAGGATGGCCTACCCGTGCCCCGCGGAGAGGTGGGAGAGTTGTGGGTGCGGGGGTCAGGCGTCATGTGCGGCTACTGGCGTGATGCAGAGATGACCGCCACGCGCCTTCAAGCCCGGGCGGCCACATCGGGCCCGGCCGATACGCTCTACCGCACGGGGGACGAGGTGCGGGAGCGCGGCGACGGGAATCTCGACTTCCTCGGCCGCCGCGACGCACAGATCAAGAGCCGCGGGCACCGGATTGAGCTCGGCGACATCGAGACTGCGCTGCACGCCCATTCAGCGGTCGTGGAGTGCGCCGCGGTGGCGGTCCCCGATCCGCTGGTCACGAACCGGATCAGTGCCTACGTCGTCCTGCGCGACGGCGCAACGGAGACGGACGTCCTGGACGCCTGCGCGACGCGCGTGCCCGACTACATGGTGCCCGACGAGCTCCTGACACTGGATCGGCTGCCGAGGACATCGACCGGAAAGATCGATCGCCGGGCGCTCGAAGCGACTGTCAAGGGGTGATGCAGATGGATGTTGACGACCGGATCCGCGACTTCATCATGGACCAGCCCCGCTGGCGCGGCTCGCGGCGCGATCTGACCCGCGACCGACCGCTGATCTCCGACGGCATCCTCGACTCGCTGGGAATCCTGGAGTTCGTCTCCTTCGTCGAGGCGACCTTCGGCGTGGAGGTGCTCGATGAGGAGCTCGTGCCGGAGCACTTCGGGACGATCGCGGCTTTGGAGTCGTTCATCGCCGGGAAGCGGACGCCTGGGCCGCGGGCATGATCCAGCTCACCGAGGAGCAGTGGCTGCTGCGCGACGCGGTGCTGCAGTTCGCCCGCGGCGAGCTGGCGAGCGTCGATGGCCGGGACGGCGACGGCCACTTCGCGAGGGAGGCCTGGCGCCGTTGCGCGGAGCTCGGCTTGCAGGGCCTCGCGGTCCCGCCCGAGTACGGCGGGACGGGCGCCAGTGCGGTGACCATCGCGCTGGCGCTGGAGGCGCTCGGCTACGGCTGTCCCGACAACGGACTGATCTTCTCGCTCGGCGCGCAGATGTGGGCGTGCGAGACGCCGATCGTGCGCTTCGGCTCCGAACACCAGAAGCGCCGGTATCTCCCCGGGCTCTGCGACGGCTCGCTGATCGCCGCGCACGGAATGAGCGAGCCGGGCTCAGGCTCGGACGCGTTCAGCCTGAGAACCCGCGCGGAGCGCCGCGACGACCGCTTCGTGCTCACCGGGACGAAGGTTTTCGTGACCAACGCGCCCCAAGCGGACCTCTTCCTGATCTTCGCCACGATCGATCCCGCGCTGCGCTTCGCGGGCATCTCCGCGTTCCTCGTCGAACACGGAACGCCGGGGCTGGCCGTCGGGCCGCCGGCGCAAAAGATGGGCCTCGAGGGGGCGCCCATGGCCGAGCTCATCCTGGACGGCTGCGAGGTGCCCGCTGACCAGGTGCTCGGCCGGCCAGGCAACGGTATGGCCATCTTCAACGCCTCCATGCAATGGGAGCGAGGGTTCATTCTCGCCAGCTGCGTGGGGACGATGCAGCGCCAGCTCGAGCGCTGCATCGAGCACGCGCGCCAACGGGAGCAGTTCGCGCAGCCCATCGCCGCCTTTCAAGCCGTGTCCCATCGCATCGCGGACATGAAGGTGCGCCTGGAAACGGCACGCGCGCTCCTCTATCGCTTCGCGTGGCTGACTGATCGGGGGGAAGCGGACCCGCTGGACGCCGCCATCACGAAGTTGCACCTGAGCGAGACCTTCCTGAAGTCCAGCCTCGACGCCCTGCAGTTGCACGGCGGCTACGGCTACATGGTCGACTACGGACTGGAGCAACAGGTCCGTGACGCGGTGGCCGGCCGCCTGTACTCCGGCACGTCAGACGTGCAGCGCAACGTCATCGCCCACGGACTCGGCCTGTGAGCACGGATCGTGACGATCGCGCTCATCTACCACGACATCGCCGAGGCGACACACCGCGAGCTGGTCGGATTCCCCGGCCCCACGGCGGCCCGATACAAGCTTGCACCCGAGCGGTTTGAAGCACACCTC
>JALYLB010000125.1 GCA_030774475.1 Chloroflexota bacterium
CGGTACTGGTCCCGCCCCGGCAGCGTCTCCAGCGGCACAAGATTGGGGTCGTCGCGCAGCAGCACAGCGGTGCCTGCGGCCGCGGCGACATCCGCTTGAGTCGCGCGGCGGCGCAGGCGCTCCCAAGGCAGGCTCGGGAGGTAGAGCACCTTAGTAAGGTCAGCCGGGGCCAACCCCCCCGACGGCCGCCCGCCAAGCCGCTCAAGACCTATCAAAAAAGGGACCCGACTCCCACGAGTACCGTCCCATTTCCATAGGGCTTGCGCTGCCGCCGCTGATTGTGGAGATCTCCAGCGGTTAAGTCAGCGTCAGATCGTCTCGATCGCCGGGTAGCGACCGGAAGTCATGTGCCCCCGTGTCTTCGCTTCTGGGCTGCCTGTGCGATTGTCGTGCCGCAGTGCGCACGCTCGTGGTGTCAGATCTTCATCTCGGCGCCCGCCTGCGGCGCGACGTGCTGCGCCGCCCCGAGGCGCTCGAGGCGCTCCTCGGCGCGCTCGAGAATGTTGAGCGGGTGGTGCTGCTCGGAGACGTGGTGGAGCTGCTGGAGGGGCGCCCGGAGCGGGCGATGGAGGTCGCCGAGCCCGTGCTGCGGGCGGTCGGAGCGCGGCTCGGTGGCGGACGAGAGGTGATCGTCGTGCCCGGCAACCACGATGCCGCGCTCGTGCGTCCGTGGGTGCGCGCTCAGGGGAAGTCACTGGCTGCCGATACCCCGATCCCGTACGACGCGACGCCCTTGCTCGCCCAGGTTGCGTCCTGGCTTGGGCCGGCTGCTGTACGCGTCCAATACCCGGGCGTTTGGTTGGCGGAGCGTGTGTGGGCAACCCACGGCCACTACCTCGATCGTCACCTGCTGCCGGAGACCGCCTATGGAATCGCTCGCGGGCTGCTGGGGCGCGTGCCCCGGGGTGGCGCCACGCCCGTCGACTACGAGCGAGCCGGAGGCCCCTCCCTGACGCGGCTGGAGGCGCTGCTGACGCGCTGGCTGCCGCGCCCCCTGGCGGGGCTTGCCGACGACTTCGCGGAATTTCTGCGCGCCGCCACGATGCCCGGTATCCCACCGCGTCTGCTCAGCCATCGCATGGCGCCGGTGCCCGCGATGCTGCTCGGAGCGCAGATGCGACGGGCGAGTATCCCCGCGATCGCGCGGGTCGTCCATCAGCTCCGGCTCGACGCCGATTGGGTCATCTTTGGGCACGTGCACCGCTGCGGCCCCCTTGCCGGCGACGATCCGCGGCGCTGGCGTGCCCCAGGTGGGCGCCCCCGGATCGCGAACGCCGGCTGCTGGGTGTACGAGCCGCTGCTCGTTCATCGCGCCGCGCCACCGCACCCGTACTGGCCCGGCGGCGCGATTCTGCTCGAGGAGGGTCACGACCCCAAGGCAGTCGGGCTACTCGACCACATCGACGCCTCGCTGTTGCATTGACCGGCGATCACCCGACGCCAAACGGCATCGGACGATCGTAGATCGCGGAGGTCGTCGCCGCAGAGCCCGCGGGACAGCTACTTCCTGCCCGCTCCCCCCAGATTCGGATACGACTCGTAGCTAAGTCAGCGCGGGGGCTCGCTCAAACCACCCGGAACGCGAGGCGACATCCCACTATCGAGGACGTCGCTTGGACGATCGCCTAACCCACATTGCGCGGAATGCGCGCGGGAGGTGGCGCACCCCGGCGATCAGTTCGGGAGTACGTTGAGGAGCCGGGTGGTTATCACTGGGAATCTTCGGCGGATGCTTAGAGCTGCTTCTACTCCCGCAGCCCGGCGGCTTCGAGGGCAGCATCCTTGCTCGGGAACATCTGGACTCGAGCGACCTTTCCGTCCTGCGCACGCAGCGTATAGAGGAATCCCATTCGCTGGTCGATCTCGATCCCGCTGCTCCTGCCCGTACCCGTCAACCGGACCTCGACGACGTGCCTTCCACCGCCGACATCGGCCACATCCAAAGGATCCATGCGCAAGT
Organism: Chloroflexota bacterium; assembly: GCA_030774475.1. GTDB lineage: Bacteria > Chloroflexota > Limnocylindria > QHBO01 > QHBO01 > CF-82. The sequence goes on from JALYLB010000125.1 coordinate 1,961, forward strand.
GGTCCCACGCGTCCCACTGCTCGTGGAAGAACCGGACGAACTCCTCGCGCCCCTTGTAGCAGCGGCCGTCCGGAACCGCCGTTGTTGTGTCCACCTCAGCGTCGTCGGCGTAGGCCTCGGCCATCAAGTCGATCTCGCCGCCGTTCCAGCAGGAGAACCCCTTGTCCACGAAGGTCTTGATGTCGGGCGATACCGGCGGCCTGGTCATTGCGTGCTCCTTTGGTTCCCAGTTCTCCTGCGACATAGCCCGCGCAGTATCACGCCCTGGCCTGCGGGCCGCCAAGTGCCACGGCTCCCAGGAGTACCACCCTCCATTCATTAATGGCCTGACGCTGCCCGCGCTGCGGGTTGCGGCCTGAAAAGTGGGGCGAGCTCCTACTCCCGCAGTCCGGCGGCTTCGAGGCCATCGGCGCGGTTCGAGTACTCCTCGACGCGGAGGACCTTGCCGTCCTTGACGGTGACGGCGTGAGCCAGCTCCATGTCGATGGGAACCCCACTTTCTGCACCGTGACCCGAGAAGCGGACCCACACGAACGCCTGATCGCCGTTGGTCTGGATCTCTAGCGGCTCCACCTGCAGATCGGGATAGGCCTCGACCCATCGCCTTACCTGCTCCCTTACCGCCCCGATGCCCCTGTGAATGCCAGGATCGGGATCGTTGGCATCGTTCACATAGACGGCATCGGGATGGTAGAAGTCCAACGAAGCCAGCTTTCCCTCGCCAGAGGTATCCGGTTTCGCTCGGTTGAACTTGGCGTATGCGCCGCGGATGATGTCTTCGACGTCTTCCTGCGACATCGCGCGCCAGTATCCCACCCGGCCGCCGATAGCCAACGCCGGGGCTGCCAGGAGTACCACCCTCTATTCATCAATGGCCTGACGCTGCCCCCGCTGCGGGTCGCGGCCTGAATGTGTGGGTCGAGGTGCTACTCCCGCAGCCCGGCTGCTTCGAGGGCCTCTTTGGGGTCGAGGTAGGTTCGAATCCGACTTCCCTTGCCGTTCTTGAACTCGACCACCGTGCCGTGAGGCGATTCGAGTTCGGCCTCGCTTGCCGTGCCACGCGCGCGGATGCGGCCGATTGCGACCGTCCGGTCGCCAAGGTCCCGGATCTCCGGGTAGTCGGCATGAAACTCAGAGAGGGTCTCGTACAGGTCTCGGAGCCACTCGCGAACGCCCTCGTGTCCCCGGTACACCGTCTGTTTCCCTCCCATCGCCATCAGAATCGCCGAATGCCACTCAACCTCGGGGTCGAGTTCCGACAGCAGCGCTTCGGCATCTCGGCGGTTGATCGCGTCAAACGCGCGTTTGAAGACCTCGACGTTCTCCTGCGACATCGACTACTCCCGCAGCCCGGCGGCTTCGAGGGCTTGCTCGGAGTCGAGAAACGACTTGAAGTGAATGACTTTGCCGTTTCGGAACGTCCAGGCGTAGGCCAGCGGCGTATCGAACTCGATGCCGGTGTGGAGCGCCTTCGATCGCGCTCGATGGATGGAGACGAGATGATCACCGTCGCCGACGATTTCCTCCAGCTCGACCGAAAGCCACTCCGAGCCCTCGACCCAGCGTTTCGCCGCCCGGGCAACACCCTCGAGCCCGCGGTATGTCTCGCCTGCGTGGTCGGGCAAGACCGTGTCCTCATAGGCGATCTCGGGATCGAGGAGGCCCATCTCGTCGGCGAGAACGTCCCGCTTCCAATCCTCTGGGTTCCAGGTCGCCAGCCAAGCTCGAAGGTTTTCGACGTTGTCCTCCGACATCGTCTACTCCCGCAGCCCGGCGGCTTCGAGGGCCTCCGCGTGGTCCCAGAAGCACTCCAGGCCGAAGATCTTGCCTTTGCGCACCACAAAGACGTCTGTCATCTCGAGGTTCACGTCAGGGCCGGAGCCTGCGCCACGCCAGATCACCCTCACGGCAACTCTGTCTGCGGCGT
>JALYLB010000126.1 GCA_030774475.1 Chloroflexota bacterium
CGCTGCGCGGCATCGGCGTCCAGCCGGACGTCATCATCCTGCGCAGCGACGAGCCGATCGACGACGAGATCATCGACAAGGTCTCGCTCTTCACCGACGTCGACACCCATGCCGTCATCCCGCTGCGAACGGCGCAGAGCATCTACGAGGTGCCACTCCACCTCGAGCGCGCTGGCCTGGGCAAGCTCATCACCCGCGAGCTGGAGATCCCCGCCGGTGAGCCTGACCTGCGCGACTGGCAGGAGCTCATCAATCGGATTCGAACCGTCCGTCCGCCGATCGAGATCGCCATCGTGGGCAAGTACACCGAGCTGCCCGACGCCTACATCAGCGTCATGGAGGCGCTGCGGCACGCGGCGCTGCACCATAGGGTCGACGTCAAGGTCCGCTGGGTGCGGAGCGAGCACCTCGAACGGCTGGAGCCCGACGAGGTCGTCGCCGAGCTGAGGGGCGTCGCGGGCGTGCTCGTGCCGGGTGGGTTCGGCTACCGCGGGGTCGAGGGCAAGATCCGCGCGATCCGCTGGGCTCGGACGAACGACATTCCCTTCCTTGGGCTCTGCCTGGGCCTGCAGTGCGCGGTCATCGAGTTCGCACGCGAGGTGCTGGAGACGGACGACGCGAACTCGAGCGAGTTCAACGTCTTTACCGCCAACCCGGTGATCGACCTCATGCCGGACCAGCACGAGGTGGCCGACAAGGGCGGCACCATGCGCCTCGGGCTCTATCCCGCACGCCTCGAAGAGGGGAGCAAGGTCCGCGAGGCGTATGGCACGGAGATCGCCTACGACCGGCACCGGCATCGGTTCGAGGTCAACAACGCCTACCGGGAGCGCCTTGCGGCGGCGGGCATGTGGTTCAGCGGGGTCTCGCCGGACGAGCGACTGGTCGAGTACATCGAGCTGCGGGATCACCCCTGGTTCGTGGCAACGCAGGCCCATCCGGAGCTGAAGAGCCGGCCGAATCGCCCGCATCCACTCTTCCGCGACTTCGTGGGAGCGGCGGCTCGACGTGCCGGCGTGGAGACGGTGCCACCAGCCGCGGCGTCGACGACACCGGAGACGACCAACACCGGCGTCCCAGCTGCAGCCTCCTGAGCCGATGGCGACGCATGCGCGTCCCCGCGCAGCAGCCCGCTTCGATCGCGCGGCCTACGAGCACTCCGTCGAGGAGTTCCTTGCTGCCATCGAGGACGAGCTGTACCGCAACCTGGCGGGCCTGAGCGACGAGGCTGCGACCGCACCGATCTACGAGCGCCACGCGGACCTCTTCTCGCGCGACAAGGTGGATGCCCTTCGCGCTGCGTTCGAGGCGAGCGAGCCGGAGCGTGATCGCAACCGCGCCCTGCTGGCGTTCGCCACCGACGGGTATCTCAACCGCGCGGCAGCGGAGCTCAGTGACGCCATCGCCACCGCGGAGAGCCGCGCGGTCGTGGTCTGGCGTGGCGAGCCGATCGGCTATCGCGCGGCGCGCGAGCGGATCAGCACCACGAGCGAGCGCGGCGAGCGGAACGCATTGTTCGACTCGTGGCTGCGAGCGGTGGAGGCGATCAATCCACTGCGAATCGAGCGGCTCGAGGTGATGCAGGAGGCCACGCGCACCCTGGGATACGCCGATTACGTCGAGATGGTGCGGGTCACCCGTGGCTGGAACCCGGACCTGCTGGCCACATTGACCCGCGGCGCGCTCAACGCGACGGAGACGGGCTACTACGCCGCCATCCGCCGGGTGTTGGCCCGGGTCGGGATCGAGCAGGGAGACGCCACCCTGGCGGACGCCTGGCACGTGCTGCGCGGTACCGGCTGGGACGCGTGGTTCGAGCCGCGGCACCTCGTCCCCACGCTCGAGGCAACCTTTGCCGGGCTGGGCATCGAGCTGCGCGGGCAGGCAGGCGCCACGCTCGACCTCGAGCCGCGACCGAACAAGTCGCCGCGCGCCTTTTGCGCCGTCGTCCGGGTTCCCGGCGACGTACGCCTAGTGGTCAACCCGCACGGTGGGTGGGACGACATGGCCGCCGCGCTCCATGAGTCCGGGCACCTCGAGCACTTCCTGCAGGTGCCGGAGGGCACTCCGCCCAGCCAGGCGTTGCTCGGCGATGACAGCGTGACCGAAGGCTACGGGATCCTGATCGAGAACCTGCTGGGGGAGCCAGCCTGGCTCGCCGAGCGGATCGGGATGCGAGGGCCTGACCAGGCCGCCTTCATCGACTTCATCGCGCTCTTCACGGTGAGCCGCCTCCGCCATCTCGGCGGACAGCTGCTCTACGAGCTGGGGCTGTATCGCGGCGGGGAGCATGCCATCCATCGGGCCATGTACGCCGGCACGCTGGGCCTGCTGGCAGGGGTGACCTATCCCGAGGAGCTGTACCTGACCAGCGTCGACGATGCGCTCTACTCGGGGACCTACCTGCGCGCGATGATGCTTGCAGGCGCCGTGGATGCGGCCCTCGACCAGCGGCACCCGGCTGGCTGGTGCCGCAGCGCGGAGGCTGGTGCCACGCTCCGCGAGCTGTTTGCGAGGGGCGCCGCGTGGAACGCCGAGCGGGTGGTTGCGCACCTCGGGTATGATGAACTTGACTGGCGGCCGGTCCTTCGTAAGATCGGGACGCAGCTCATCGGCGAGATGAGCGGGTATGGCGGGCCCAACATCACCACACGAGCTGGGACCCGCAAGGTCTGACCGTTTGACCGCCGCGCCGTCACCCACACGTGACCCCCGCCGCGAGGCCCACGATTCCCGATCCCCACGCGTCCGCATTTCGCGCATGCGTTGACCGGTCATCCGGTCCCGCGGAGCTTTACGACGGCTCGCGCCCACATCACGCACGAAAGGTGCACCCTCCCATGACACACACTTGGCAGCCGAGGCATCCATGAACGAGGACGCCCGGCCTCCTCGCCGCAACCGATCACGCCGGCGGCCCGACGGCGGCGGCGGTCCCCGCCGCCCAGCTCCCCGCCCGACGTTCGCCCGCCGCCGCAACGATTACGCGACCGGCGGCTACTCGAGCATCTACTCCGGTCCCTTCCCGACCGACGACGACCAGTACGAGCCGCTCTCCCTGGCCGACCTGCAGGCGAAGCCCGTCGACGAGCTCCGCGAGCTCGCGAACGAGCACGGCATCGAGGGAGCAGAGGAGCTCGAGCACCAGGACCTCGTCCTGAAGCTGCTCGACGCGGTCCCGCTCGCCCCCCTGCGGCCCCGCCCGGAGCCCGAGCAGCCGGGGATCGCCGAGGGAATCCTCGAGATCGTCGACGAGGGCTTTGGCTTCCTGCGCCGTCACGGCGTGATGCCCTCGCCCGACGACATCTACGTCAGCTCGTCTCAGGTCCGGCGGTTCGGACTGCGGACCGGCGACAAGGTCACCGGCCAGACGCGTCCCCCTAAGGACCAGGAGAAGTACTGGGGCCTGCTTCGCGTCGACACGGTCAACGCGGTCGACCCCGATACCGCCCGCCGGCGACCCTACTTTGACACCCTGGTGCCGGTCTTCCCCGACGAGATGTTCGACCTGGAAACCGACCAGAAGAACCTCACCCAGCGCCTCGTGAACCTGATCGCCCCGGTCGGCAAAGGGCAGCGAGGCCTGATCCTCTCTCCAGCGAAGGCCGGCAAGACGACCGTGCTGAAGATGATCGCTCACGGCATCACCGACAACTACCCGGAGACCCTGCTCATGGTCGCGCTCATCGGCGAGCGGCCAGAGGAGGTCACCGATATGCAGCGGTCGGTGAAGGGCGAGATCTATGCCTCGACCTTCGACGAGCCGACCGAGAACCACACCCGCGTTGCGGAGATGTGCCTCGAGATTGCCAAGCGGCAGGTCGAGACCGGCCGCGACGTAGTGATCCTCCTCGACTCGATCACCCGGCTGGCCCGCGCCTACAACCTCGCCCTGCCGGCGAGCGGAAAGACGCTCTCCGGCGGCGTCGATCCCGTTGCCCTCTACCCGCCCAAGCGGTTCTTCGGGGCGGCGCGGAACATCGAGCACGGCGGCTCGTTGACGATCATCGCCACCTGCCTTGTCGACACGGGCTCCCGAATGGATGACGTGATCTACGAGGAGTTCAAGGGCACCGGCAACATGGAGCTCGCGCTGGACCGCAAGCTCAGCGAGAAGCGGATCTTCCCGGCGATCGACGTGTTGCGCTCCGGCACTCGCCGCGAGGAGCTGCTCCTCGACGAGAACACGCTCCGTATGGTGTGGACGATGCGCCGCATGCTGAGCGCACTCGGCCCCAACGAGGGGATCGAGCTGCTCATGCAGCGACTGGGCAAGACGAAGAACAACGCGGAATTCCTCGTCTCCCTGTCGAAGTCCGTGGAGGCCTCCGAGCGCTGACCCGACCCGGCACGCGACCCACGCTCGTCGCAGCGCTCTGCCTCGCGCTGTTGAGCGCCGCATGCGGGACCCCCCAGCCCGCGCCGGGTTCGACAGCGCCCTCACTGGCCACCGCCGCAACGGCGACCCCAACACCCGCCGCGGGCCAGGTGGTGCCGCCTCCCGGCTCGTCGAGCACGGTGTATGCCCCGAATCCGGGCGCCCTCGTCGTGGCGATCGACCCCGGCCATGGCGGATGCCTCGATTGGGGCGTGCCGAATCCGTACGACAACAAGGTCGACAAGTCGGAGAAGGCCGACACCCTGGGCATCGGACTGGCCCTCAAGTCACTCCTTGAGGCGCAGGGGGTGACGGTGGTCATGACCCGGACCGACGACTCGGCCCTCGCCGGCGACGACTACGCCCCGCTCGGCTGCCACGGCGCGCCGTGGCGCGACGTCAACGGCGACGGGATCACCGGCTTCGGCCCCAAGGTGCCCGAGGCGACTCGGACGCGGGACGAGCTGTCGGCGCGCATCGACCTGGCGAACGTCGCCCGCGCCGACATCTTCATCGCGATCCACATCAACTCGATGACCGACAACGGAGTGCTCTACAGGATCGCAGCCTCCCAGACGTACTACACCGATGCGTTTGCCTGGGCCGCTACCTCGAAGCGCCTGGCGCAGGCAGTGCAGGATGGGGCGGTTCGCTCCTTGGCCGGTGCGACCAACTACAAGCGACAGGACCGCGGGATCGACGGCACCGCGCCCTACCTCTACGAGCTCAAGCCCGCCGGTACCGACCCGAAGTCCCCGCGGCGGCCGCTGCTGATGCCGGCGATCCTCTCGGAGGTCGGCTCCGTTTCGCTCCAGGCGGAGAGCGAGCTCCTCGCCACCAATGCGGGACGCCAGGCCGCGGCGCGCGGCGTCTTCGACGGGGTCGCCGCCTACTTCGCGCAGCGCCCGCTCGCCGCGCGCCTGGACGCCGTCCTTCCGGGCGGCGCGGCTGGGCTCCAGCCTGAGGCGGTCAGCGGCTCCGGACCGCCGTTCTGGCCGCCGGTGCTGCCGGATGCCACTCATCTTTCGGTGCGCATGATCAACACCGGATCGGCCGCCTGGCCGGCCGGCGTGCGGCTCGCCGCGGGATGGGGCGCCACAACTGCGCCGTACCTGGCGGCTGCCCCGGCAGACCTCGCACCGCTCGAGGTCACGGTGCCCGCACTCGCTCCTGGCGCCTCGGTTGAGCTTGGATTGACGCTTCCGGCGCCGCCATCCGGGCGCCAGGTCGCGTGGATCACGCTCCTCGCCGCCAACGGCGCGCCGCTCACCGAAGCTGGGTCGCCGGCCTTGCAGGTGGCGACACGAGGGCCATAGCTCGCCCGCGCTCGGGCCGTGCCGACCCTGGGCTCGGGCCCCTATCTCGGGGTTGACCCGCCAAATAGCCCGCTGGTACCATCCGCCGCGCACACGACCCGGACTTACCCGTTCCCGACGGGGGTCAAGGACTGTTCGGCCGGGCCACTCTGACTGATCTCGCCTTCGACCAGGAGCTGAGTTATTGCCTGAGCCGACCCGACGAGTGCCCCGTCTGCCTTCTTCCCGCCCACTCCCCCGCGCGGTCGCCCACCTGGCGGTTGTCGGGGTGCTCGCCTTCACCGCGGTGGCGGGGTTCTTCGCTCAGCATTCGCAGGACGGCAACCAGGTCGGGTTCAGCTTCGACATCGTGAGCACGGCCCGCGGCGCCGGCTCGATTTCATCCCTCCGCACGGTCCAGTACGAGCTGGCGGGCGACCCGATCCACCCGGATCCAGCCCTCGTCGATCGCAACCGCATCGCGCCGACGCCTGCCCCGACCCCCACTCCCAAGCCGAGCGCGAAACCCGCGCCCAAGCGGGTCATCACCCCGGTGGTGGTCAATGCCGTCGCCGGGAACGGCAGCCTGTTGTGGCCCGTGCCGGGTGGGATCATCACGCAGTACTTCTCCGCCTACCACCTTGCAATTGACATCGCGACCAATGCCGGCAACCCGGTCGTCGCGGCCGCCTCGGGGACCGTGGTGTCAGCCGGATGGCGTTCGAACGGCGGTGGGCTGGTGATCGAGATCAACCACGGCAACGGGGTCCACACCCTCTACAACCACCTCGGTGCGATCTCCGTCAGCGTTGGCCAGGTGGTCAGCCGCGGCCAGCGGATAGCCTCGGTCGGGTGCACTGGCAATTGCACCGGGCCGCACGTCCACTTCCAGGTACAGGTCGGCGGCGTCTTCGTCAACCCGCTCCGCTACCTCTAGACCCTCGGGTCGCCACTCGCTGTCCGTCGCGGAGCCTTCTGCCCGTCGCCGCGCGTGAGCTCGTTCCCCGCGTCGCTATGATCGGCAGGCATGTTCGCCGATCGCGCTCGCATCCTGGTGGCCGCCGGCGCCGGTGGCGATGGCTCGGCTTCGTTCCGGCGTGAGGCCCACGTGCCGCGCGGCGGCCCCGACGGCGGGGACGGCGGGAAAGGGGGCGACGTGACGCTCCTCGCAGAAGCCGGGATGACCACTCTCGGCGACCTTCGCCGCGCGCGCCACGTTCGCGCGACCCCCGGCGGCCGCGGCTCGGGCCAGCGCTCGCACGGGCGCAACGGGACCGACCGCATCGTTCGCGTTCCGCCAGGCACGGTCGTCCACGACGAGGTCGGCGGCTGGATCGGTGAGCTGCTCGCTCCCGGCGACCGGCTCGTCGTTGCCCATGGGGGACGCGGTGGGCGCGGCAACGTGCACTTCGTGTCGCCCACCCATCGGGCACCGACCCACCACGAGAAGGGGGATCCGGGGGAGGAGCGCTGGATCGAGCTGGAGCTCAAGTCGATCGCCGACATCGGCCTGGTGGGCGCGCCGAATGCGGGCAAATCCACGCTGCTCGCAGCGCTGACGGGCGCGAGGCCCAGGATCGGGAGCTACCCCTTCACCACCACCAGCCCGAACCTGGGCGTGCTCGAGACGCGCGAGGACGACGAGCACGACCCGCGCACCGCGGTCCTCGCCGACGTGCCCGGGCTCATCGCGGGCGCCCACGACGGCCAGGGTCTGGGGCACGAGTTCCTTCGTCACGTCGAACGCACCCGGGTCCTGCTCGGCGTGGTCAACGGCGACGCACCCGACCCTCTGGCCGAGTGGCGCGGGGTGGTCGAGGAGCTGCGGCTGCACGATCCGACCCTCCTCGAGCGACCGATGCGGGTGGTCGTTACCAAGCTCGACCTGCCCGATGTGCGTGACCGATGGCCCGGCCTGCGCGCGGCACTGGTCGCTGACTGGCCCGAGCCGATCGGCGTCTCGGCACACGATGGCACCGGGCTCGATCGGTTGCGCGCAACGCTCGACGAGGCGCTTGCTGAGGCGGTCCTGCGCGAAGCCGCCAAGCCATCGGCCGGCGAGGAGGTGCGCGTGCATCGCTTCGACCCGCTCGCTGAGGGCTGGCAGGTGATCGCGGAAGCGGACGCCCTGCGCGTGCGTGGCCGCCGCATCGAGGAAGCGGCGAACCGCACCGACTTCGAGAACGAGGAGTCGCGCGAGCGGTTCGAGCGGCTTCTCGAGCGGCTCGGGATCGAGGCCGAGCTGCAAAGGCAGGGAGTCCAGGCCGGGACGACGGTCCGGATCGGAAAGGCCGAGCTGGAATGGGGCGAGGAATGATCCCGGCGCCGACCGGCATCCCCGGCCCAGCGCAGCGCGGCTTTGTGGAGATCCTGGAGACGGAGGCCGAGCCCGATCCGCTCGCCGAGGAGCTCGAATCGGTAGCCGACCCGCATCGCATCGGCGTCCTCGGCGGGACCTTCGATCCGCCCCACATCGGCCACCTCTGGCTCGCCACCCTGGCCGCGGATGAGCTCGAGCTGGACCGTGTCCTGTTCATGCCCGCCGCGCAGCCACCCCACAAGCAGGGAGAGGCGCTGACGCCCGCCGCGCATCGGCTGATCATGACGCGCCTGGCGATCGCCGGGGATCCACTCTTCGAGCTGTCGTTGATCGAGATCGAGCGGGCTGGCCCCTCGTACACCGTCGACAGCCTGGTGGAGCTGCGTGACATCTACGGCCCGGATGCCCACCTCTTCCTGGTGATGGCCGCCGATTCCCTGGCCGCGATCGGGAGCTGGAAGGAGCCAGACCGCATCCTGGCCCTCGCGGAGTGGGCGGTCGCGCCGCGCTCGGGGAGCCTCATCCCGCCACCTGGGGAGCTACATGCGCGCTTTGGCGAGGCCGCGGCCCGGATCCATCTGCTCAGCGGTCCCGCCCTCGACGTCAGCAGCACCGAGGTCCGCGAGCGGGTGGCGACTGGTCGCGCCATCCGCTACCTTGTCCCGCGATCCGTCGAAGAGCTGATCGTCGATCGCCAGCTCTATCCTCGGCAAGCCTGACCCGCAAGGAGCATGCAGCTGGCCGAATCCGCGCGTACCACCCTGGACGACCCGGCCGAGCTTGGCCACCGGATCGTCGACATCGCGTCGGACAAGAAGGCGACTGACATCGTGCTGCTGCGGACCGCCGAGGTGACCACCATGGCGGACTACTTCGTCATCTGCTCGGGGCGGAGCGATCGGCAGGTGCAGGCGCTCGCTGGCGCGATCGTGGACCAGCTCCGCGAAGAGGGCGTGCGACCGCTGGGCGTGGAGGGCAAGGCCCCGTCGCGCTGGATCCTGCTCGACTATGGCAGCGTCATCGTCCACGTCTTCGCCGCCGAGGAGCGCGACTACTACGGTCTCGAGCGTCTCTGGAGCAAGGCAGCGCGGGTGGTCCGCGTCGTCTGAACCATGCCGGCAGATGGCATGGGTACTGCCCCGGTACTCCTATTGAGGGCCGCCGCCAGGAATCTCATCCTCCGCCCATGCACGAGCCATTCCGCGCAGGGCAACCGTCGGAGAGCTGCCGCTTCTGTGGCAGCGATCTCCTGACGAGCGTGTTCGATACGGCCTTCCGCGATTCGACCTCGGACGAGCGACTCTTCTTCGCCATCCCTGGCGCGCTCTGCATCCCATGCCGCCAGCTCTACGTCGATCAGCAACTGATCGGCATCCTGGGACTCAGCGACGCGCGCTGCACCTTCGCCATCGAGAGCGACCGGGTGCTGCGATCGCCCGCCGCCTGACCTCCCGAATCAGCCGGTAGCCCTCCGGCGACGACACCCGCGCACCCGCGCGGGTGTCGTTGTGTCCGGCCCGTGTTCCCCGCGTCAGCGAGACGCCGTCGGGCGCGTGCCCAGCAGATGCTCCCCGAGCCAGGCACTCACCGCGGCCTCCGGCTCGATGTCGTTCACCTTGATCGCCAGGTCCGCCTCGAAGAGGCCAGTGAGCATCGCCTCGAGCTCGTCGGGGCGGTAGCGTCGAGCAGCCTCGACCAGCCGCTCCGCCATCCGTGCATTACCGCGGCCCACCGATCGCGACAGCTCGGCCGGGGTGGCGCCGCGGGCGAGCAGGTCGCGGGCGACGATGAGATCCGAGATCCGCCCGTGCAGCGAGGCCATGATGCGCAGGACGGGCTGGCCCTCGTCGAGCGCGCGGCGCAGAGCCGTGGCCGCGGCTGCCGGTTCGCGCCGGTCGATGGCGTTGGTGATGGCGAAGACCGATGACGGACGAGTGTCGGCGGTGAGCAGCTCCACGTCCCGTGCCTCGACCGCGTGTTCACCGGCGTACGTGGCGAGCTTGTGCAGCTCGGAGTCGATGACCCGCGTCTGCTCGCCACGCTCGATATCGCTCTCCCAGGCGGTACCCCCCACCCGCTCCGCGAGCATGGCGGCCGCGCGCGGCTCGATCGCGATCCCGAGGCGCGCCGCATGGCGCTGCGTCCAACCGGTGAGCTCGCCCCGTCGCGGCGCCAGGCAGGCGACCACCTGGCCGCCGCTGGCGCTGATCGCCTCCTCGAGCCGGCGCAGAAGCGGCGGCGGCTTGGCGACGTCGCGCGACGGTCGCGTCTCGTCGAGGGCGAGGGCCGCGCCATCGGGCAGCCCGCTGACAAGCGCCAGCAGCTTGTCAGCCGCGCTGGACGAGCGTCCGGCTGCGCGCAGCGGCTGATGGAGGACGACGAGGTGCGCGCCAAAGAGGCCAATCGAGGCGGCCTCAACCCAGGCACGGTCGAGCAGCGCCTCGTCGGGCGAGCGCTCGGGCGTGAGGTCGACGCGGTCCGCATTGTCAAGAGAGGCCGCCAGCGCGGCGATCGACTCGCCGATGGCGAACCCGTCGTCGCCATGGGCCAGGAGGAGCGTGCTGCTCACCGAGCCTCCTCCGCCCAGGCGGCGCGCAGCCGTTCGATGAGCTCCTGCTCGGACAGGCCGGTCGCCTCCGCCAGCTCGCGCTCAAGGGCGTGCGCGGGCCGTCGAGCGGCCTCGATGCTGGTCCGATACTCGGGGTAGCGTCGCGCCATGTCGTCGAGCCGCTCGTCGATGGTCACGAAGGATTCGGTGACGTGCTTGTCAGCGACGCAGACCAGCACGGAGGGCCAGCCGCGGGGGTAGCGCTCGTCGTCGAGGAGGGCGGTGACCGGGTGCGAGGCGACGGGCAGCGCAAGGTCCCCGAATCCCATCTTCTCGAGCATCCGTGCGCCGGCCGTGCCGTGTTCGGCTCCGTCGGGATGCTCGACCTTATCGATGTCGTGGAGCAGGGCGGCGGCCTCGACGAGGCCCAGGTCGACCGGGATGCCGGCGTCCGCGACCAACCGTGCAGCAGCTGCGGCGACCCGCGCGACCCCTTCCGAATGCACGACGATCTCCGGCGGGAGCCTCCGCCCCGCGAGGATCCGCCGGGCCTCGTCACGATCAGGAATGGCCATCCCGCGATGCTACCCGCTGCCGGGGCCGACGTCGTGCCCGGCTGCGGGACGGCGTGAGGGCGCGCGCCTTCGACGTTGGCATTGGCCCGGCCGCGCGCGGCATGTATGGGACCGGTCCGGCCGTCGGTCCTCACCGTCCAGGTCGCGCCATCGGTCTGGACCTCGACGGTCCCATCACGATCGGTGCGCAGGACCTGGACTCCTGCCGAAGCGAGTGCACGCAGCGTCGTCTGCCCGGGATGCCCATACGGGTTGCCCTGCCCGACACTGATCAGCGCCGAAGTCGGTCGTAGTGCGGTCAGGAACGGCGGAGAGGTCGAGAAGTTCGACCCATGGTGGCCGACCTTGAGGACGTCGACCGGGCGGAGCAGGCCGCGGTTGGCTAACAGCGCTTCCACGCTGGACTTGGCGTCGCCGGTGAGCAGCGCGCTGAACCGGCCGAAGGTCAGCAGGCCGACGATCGAGGCATTGTTGATGTCCGCTTCAAGGAGGGGAGCGGCCGCGTCCGCAGACGACGGGAACCAGATCGCCAGGCTCGTCTGCGCGTCGATGCGCAGGACCTCCCCGGCGCGCGGCTGCCGGTAGGTCGCGCCGGGCTCGCTGCGGGTCAACGCCAGGAACCGATCGTATGTCGGGTTGGCGTAGGCACGGCCCGAATCCAGGACCGTCGTCACCCGGAAGCGCCGGAGGACGTCCGGCAGCCCTCCGACATGATCCTGGTGCGGGTGGGTCAGGATGAGCGTGTCGATCTCGCGCCGCCACCAGGGGAGCGCGATGCCCAGCCGCCGAAGGGTCAGGTCGGGGTCCGGTCCGCCGTCAATGAGGAGGCTCGCGCCGCTCGGCGCGACCACCAGGATCCCGTCTCCCTGGCCGACGTCGAGCATCACCAGGTGGAGGCGGCCGTCCGGGAGCGTGGCGAGGGTGCTGAGGCCCAGCACGGCCACCAACGCGGCAACCGCGCGACGCGGGGTGGCGAGAGAGGCAAGAGCACGAGCCCCGAGCCGTGCCACCGACACCAGGATGAGCCGCACCATGCCGGATCGCCGGCGCGGCGCGATGGGTGCGAGCGCCAGCGGTGCGGTGCTCCGCTCTCCCACGCGCCGACCCCGGACCGACGCCACCCGCCAGCCAACTGCCAGGGCCGGGTACCAGACCGCCGGCAGCCACGCCGGAGCGGCGATGGGCAGGGCGGCGAAGGGAAGCGAGGCGGCCGCCGACCCGGCCGCGATCATCGCGCGCAGTCCGAGCCAGGCAGAGCCACCCGCCAACCAGGTCGCGGCGTCACCCAGAAGCGGGACGTGGACGACCGCATCGAGCGCCCCGATCGGCGCCGCGATGGCCGAGGCGAGCATGACGAGCGGCACGAGCGGCACGACGACGACGTTGGCCAGCGGCGCGACCAGGCTGAACCGCTCGAAGGTGGCGAGGATGATGGGCAGGGTGGCCAGCTGGGCCGCGGTCGTGAGCGCTACCGGCTCGCGGAGCCACCCAGGCCACGAGGCGATGGCCGACTCGATGGTCGCGCCGAAGGCGATGAGCCCTGCCGTGGCGAAGAGCGAAAGTTGGAACCCCACGTCCCAGACAACCGGCGGTGCGACGAGCACCATGGCCAGCGCGGCAAGCATGAGGGCCGATGCAGCATGCGCCCGCGAGCCGGCCTGGCGTCCGAGCAGCAGCGCGGCGGCCATCAGGGCAGCCCGCACGACCGATGGGCTGGCTCCGACGAGGACCACGTAGGCGGCGATCGCGCCAATCGTCAGCGCGGGGACGCCGAGCCGGCTTCCTCGTCGCCGGCGGAGGCCGTCGAGGAGGCGAGCCACCAGCGCAGCCACGATCGCGATGTTCCAGCCGGAGATCGCGACGACGTGGGTCAGGCCGGCGGTCGCAAACGAGGCACTGACATCGGGATCGATGCTCGTCCGCACTCCGAGGAGAATCCCGGCGCCGAGCGCTGCCTCTGGCTCCGGCACGATGCGGTCGAGTCCCCCCAGGAGCGAGCCACGCAGGCGGGACGCGAGCTCACGGGGACCGGCAGCGGGATGGCTGACGACGTTGGCGGCGAAGGCCCTGGCGATCGCCCCGATGCCCTGGCGCGCGAGATAGGCTCGATACGCAAAGCCGTCGAAATCCTCCGGCTGCTCGAGCCGGGCCTTGAACGTGAGCCGATCGCCGGTGACGACCTCGACTGCTCGCGGCACCCACGCCAGGAGCTTGCCTCGCGCCGCTCGCCCGTCGAGCGTTACCGACTCCACGACAACCTGCTGGCGATCCTCCCTGGGCCTCGGATCGTCGACGGCCGTGCCGGCGATGGTGACCTCGCGTCCCGATCCGGCTGCGGCCGCGACTGTTCCCGGGCCGGTGGGCAGCGCCGCCCCCTCCGCGCGCCAGGTCCCCGCCGCGAACCCGAGGGACACGGCGCCGAGCAGGATCGCGGCGAGCCGCAGGCGGTGGTGCCCGGCGCTGGCCGAGCCGGCGGCAAGGGCCAGGATCCCTGCGGTCACCGCGAGCAGGCAGATAACGCCGGCTGCGGCCGGCATCGGTCCTGCCGGGTCGGCGACCAGGACGCCGGCCGCGACCCCGACCAGGCAGCCGGGGACCACCCATCCCGCGAGGCGCATCGGCTGCCGTACCTCGCGCCGTCCGATGGTTCAGACGGTGACCTGGCCGCGGATCTTGGCGAGCTGCGAGGTGGTGAGCACCTTCCGCTCGACCAGCTCGTCGAGCGACCGGAAGGCGCGCTCCTGGCGAGCGGCGACGATCTTCTGGACGGTGACCGGTCCTATCCCGGGGAGTGCGTCCAGCTGCTCCGGGCTTGCCTGGTTGAGGTTGACCGGACCGCCAGCGGTCGAACCACCTGAGCCCGGACTGGCCGCGGCCACTTCGCCGACCTGCGGGACGTACACCTGCTCTCCGTCGTGCAGCAGCGCCGCCAGGTTCAGCTGCCGAGCCGAGGCGGAAAGGTCCGCCTTGGGACCATAGCCGCCGGCGGCGAAGATCGCGTCTGCGACCCGCGATCCAGCCGGAAGATGCTGGATCCCCCGCTCGGCAACGCCACCCTCGACGTCCACGAGCAGCTCACCACCAGCTGAGGCTTCCGCGGCGGCTGAGGGAGATGCGGCATCCGTCTCGAACGCGGCGAGCGGACTCGAGGAGGCCGTCGGCGACGCCCCGCCGCCACTGAGCAGCAGCCACCCGGCGGCCGCCGCCAGGAGGAGGGACCCGCCGATCCCGGCGAGGAGCACACGGTCATTGAGCGGCACGGTCGCGCCTCACAGCGGAGGCGAGAGTTGGGGAGCGGGTGCTGCGTCCGAGGCCCGACGCCCGGGCACTCGACGTCGGGCCCCGGAAGCAGGGATGCAGCCTAGGCGGGCGTCGCTTACCCGGCGCTTACCGCGCGATTTCCGTCAATCGCCCGTGCTGACGACGTTGACCAACCGCCCGGGAATCTGGATCACGCGCCGTGGCGGCCTGCCCTTGAGATGGGCCTGGACCCGCTCGCTGGCCAGCGCCAGCCGCTCGATCTCTTCGGCTGAGGTCCCCGGCGCGACCACCAGCCGGTCACGCAGCCGGCCGTCGACTTGCACCGGGAGCTCGATCACGTCCGCCGCTGCAATCGACGGATCTGCGACCGGCCAGGGCTGCTGGTGGATGCTGTATGGCCGGCCGCGACGCTCCCAGAGCTCCTCGCTGATGTGCGGCGCCGCGGGGGCAAGCAGCAGGAGCAGGGTCTCGATCGCCTCGACATCGGCCGCCGACCCCGTGATCCCGTTATCGCGCGCCTGCGCGATCGCGTTCGCCAGCTCCATGAGCTTGGCGATCCCGGTGTTGAAGCGGAACTCCTCGTAGTCCTCGCTGACCGCGGCGATCGTCTGGTGGGTGACGCGCTGCAGCCCGCGCTCGGTCTCGGGCACCGCGCTCCGGACACCCGACGCGGCGCCATCTGGCTGGGCGAGGTGCCAGACGCGTCCCAGGAAGCGGTAGACCCCGTCGATCCCGGTGATGCTCCACGGTCCGCCCTGGTCCCACGGCCCGATGAACATCAGGAACAGGCGGACCGCATCGGTCCCGTAGCGAGCGACCAGCTGGTCGGGGTTCGCGACGTTGCCACGCGACTTGCTCATCCGCTGGTGGTCGGCGCCCAGGATCTGGCCCTGGTTGCGTAAGGCGAGGAACGGCTCGTCGAACTCCAGCGCCCCCATGTCACGCAGCGCCTTGACGAAGAAGCGGGCGTACATCAGGTGCAGCACGGCGTGCTCCGCGCCGCCGGTGTACAGGTTCACTGGCAGCCACAGCTTCACCTTCTCCGGGTCCCACGCGAGGTCACTGTGCGGCGAGGCGTAGCGCAGGAAATACCAGGCTGAGTCGACGAAGGTGTCCATGGTGTCCGTCTCGCGACGTGCCGGCCCGCCGTCGACCGGGCAGGTCGCGGCCAGGAACCCTGCATGTGACTGCAGCGGCGAGACTCCGGTCGGCGCGAAGTCCACGTCCTCGGGCAGGAGCACCGGCAGCTCGTCCTCCGGCACGAGCTGCGCGCCGTGCTGCTCGCAGTAGACGACCGGGATCGGCGCGCCCCAGTAGCGCTGCCGGCTGACCAGCCAGTCTCGGAGCCGATAGGTGACCGACGCCGAGCCCAGCCCCATGTCGGCCAGCTGCTGGGTGATGGCACCGATCGCGTCGGCCGCAGGCATTCCGGTGAACTCACCCGAGTCGATGAGCACTTCGTCGGCCGTATGGGCGACGAACGCTTCGCCTTCGGGCAGCTCGCCGGAGGCGGGCGCAACCACGTATCGGATCCGGAGGTCGTACTTCAGCGCAAACGCGTAGTCGCGCTCGTCGTGGGCGGGGACCGCCATGATCGCCCCGGTCCCGTACCCCGGCAGCACGTAGTCCGCGATCCAGATCGGGATTCGCTCCTGGGTCATGGGGTTGACGGCAAATGAGCCGATGAAGACCCCGGTCTTCTCGCGCTCGGCGTTCATTCGCTCGATCTCGGTCTCACGCTGGGCGCTGGTCACGTACGCGTCGACATCGGCCCTGGCGGATGCCGTGGTCAGGACCTCCACCAGCGGGTGCTCCGGCGCCAGGACCATGAACGTCGCCCCGTAGATCGTGTCGGGTCGGGTGGTGAAGACCCGGATCGCCTCGGCGCCATCGGCGTCAACTGGGAAGTCGATCTCGGCGCCCTCCGAGCGGCCGATCCAGTTGGTCTGCATGAGACGGATCGGCTCGGGCCAGTCGATGCCGGAGAAGTCGAGCAGCTCGTCCGCGTAGTGGGTGGTGCGGAAGAACCACTGCTCGAGGTTGCGCTTGACGACCGGCGTACCACAGCGCCAGCAGTGTCGATCCGCCCCTTCGACCTGCTCGCGAGCGAGCACGACCTGGTCCTTGGGGCACCAGTCGACCGCGGCCATGGCCTTGTACGCCAGCCCGGCCCTGTACAGCTGCTGGAAGAGCCACTGCGTACAGCGGTAGTAGTCCGGGTCGCTGGTCACCACTTCGCGCGACCAGTCGAACGAGGCTCCGGTCGTGCGGAACTGGGCCCGCATTCGGTCGATGTTGGCGTACGTCCAGGTCGCCGGATGGATCCCGCGGTCGATCGCGGCGTTCTCCGCGGGGAGGCCAAAGCTGTCGAATCCCATGGGGAACATGACGTTCAGGCCTTGCATCCGCCGCATGCGCGCCACGATGTCGGGGCCGGTCACGGCGTACCAGTGGCCGATGTGCACGTCCCCAGAGGTGTACGGGTACATCGTGAGGAGGTAGTGCTTCTCGCGGGGATCGTCGTCGCGCGCCAGGTTGAGCTGGTCGCGCTCCCAGCGCTCGCGCCACTTGGCCTCGAAGGAGGCGGGGTCGAAGCGCTCGGCACGTCCCGAACCGGCGCGCGTCTGCGTGGTCATGATCCGTGCCTCCGTGCGATCCACAGGTCGACTCGATAGGGAACCTCGAATGGCGTCTCGTCGGCGTGTCCGTGCCGCCCCAGCAGGGCGCCGAGCTCGACCCGGAACTGATCCTGGTCATCAGGTGGCTCAGCGCGGACATATGAGGACGTGAACGCCATCCCCATGAACGTGGTGACGGTCATCGTGATCGCGTGCCGCACCTCGCGCAGCTCGGGCGCGTCGAACCCGGCGGTTTGCTCGATGGCAGCCCTCGTCGCGTCCCGTCCGCTGGCCCGCCCGGCCTGCAGGTAGCGGCCGGTGTCCGCATCGCCGAACCGTTTCGCGAGCAGCGCGTGGTACTCGGCCACGAACGGCGAGCGCTCCTCGTCGCGGACGTTCCAGAAGAGCGCCACGCCGCCGCCGGGTCGGACGATGCGCGCCATCTCCGCCAGCGCGGCCTCCTTGTCGAACCAATGAAATGCCTGGGCCGCGGTGGCCAGGTCCGCCGATCCAGCCTCGAGCCCGGTCGATTCCGCGGTGGCCTGCACCGTCGACACCACGAGCCCGTGATTGGCTGCATTGGCCCGCAGGATGTCCAGCATCTGGCGCCCGGGCTCCACCGCGGTCACGCGCCAGCCGCGCTCGGCCATGGCCAGCGCGGCGCGGCCAGTCCCGGCGCCCAGGTCGGCTACCCGCGGCTGGCCAGGCAGTCGCAACCGGGCCTGGATCGTCTCGAACAGCTCGTCGGGATAGCCGGGTCGGTAGCGGTCGTACTCGCCGGCGTAGGCGTCGAACGAGCGACCCTGCACGGCGCGGTCGATGGTCACCGCGCCTCCTCCTCGTCCGGGAACCAGGCCATCAGCAGCTCATCGCGAAATCCGCCTTCGGTGCCGCGGTACTGCCTGTGCCGCAGCCCCTCGCGCACGAAGCCGGTGTGCTCGTAGACCGCGATCGCCCGCTCGTTGTCGGGGAAGACGCCCAGGGCCAGCTTGGCCAGGCCCCGCTGGCGGGTCCAGTCTTGCGCGGCGCGGACCATGATCGACCCGATACCGAGGTCACGCCAGCCATCGAGGATAGCGATCGACAAGGTGCCGATGTGGTCACTCACGCTGCTGTGCTCGACGCTTACCAGGACGTTGCCGACCACCTCGCCGCCCGATTCCGCGACCAGCACCAGCGTGTCGCCGGCACGGATCATCTCTCCCACGAAATAGGACTCGGACGGCTCGCTCACCGCGGAGGCGGGCGTCGCCAGCCACCGGCCCTCGGAACGGACGGCGGCGAACAGGCGAGCAAGCGCCCGCGCATCGGTCGGGCGTGCGTGGCGCAGCGTCCAACGCCGGCCGTCCCTGGCCTCATGGACCTCGCTCATCGCGCCGGTCAAGATCATCACCGCTCCGTCGCAGGTACGACAACGCCCCCGGCCGTCAGGACGAAGGGGGCGATCTTCGCGGTACCACCATGACTTGACCGATGGGGTGGTGGAGCTGGGGGGACTCGAACCCCCGACCCCCTGCATGCCATGCAGGTGCTCTCCCAGCTGAGCTACAACCCCACGTCGGTCCACTCGTCGGCACAGTATCGGGTGCCAATCCGGTCGGCTTGAGGATGACGCCACGGGGGTGCGGTCACCGGTCGGCTCGACTGCTCGGCGGGCGAGTTCCGCGTCTTCCGATCACCGGCTCACACCAGGCCCGGCTCGCTTCGATCGGGGCGCGCACGTACTGCTCCCGCGTCAGCGCGTTGCCGCGGAGTATACCGCCGGCCTGCGCGGAGGCTCAAGGACGCGCCGGGAAAGCCCAGACACGCATCGAGGCCGGCGTGCGGCCGGCCCCGATAATGCCCGCGGAAGCGGCGGGCCTATCCGGTGAAGGCGATCGAGCCGAAGAGGCCGTGGGCCTCGTCTTCGGGACCAGCCGCGAAGTACAGGACATTCAGCGGTCCGGCGTTCCCCCCGTTCCCAAAGCCGATCCCCCACAGTCCGTCGATCGAGATCGGGTGGTGGCTCGCGTCCTTGAGATGGCCGCGCGCCTCCCATCCGTCACCGGTCATGGCGTACGCATTGATCCGGCCGTCCCCGAAGTTGCCCACCAGCAGTACGAATCGCCCGTTGGCATCCTCGAGGGTGAAGTCGGGAGCGAGGACGTCGACCTTGTTGTTGTGGAAGTCGGCAGCGTACAGATGCGGCCCGGCGGCATCGCTACCGATTGCCAGGCCCTTGTAGAT
>JALYLB010000127.1 GCA_030774475.1 Chloroflexota bacterium
CTGCAGGACGTGGTACCGCTCCGCCAGCCACGGGACGAAGGCGGCGAGCTCGCCGAGACGATGCCAGCTGAACCCGTGCATGAGGATCACCGCGGCACGCGTCTCGCGTCCGGCGGGGATGAGCCACCCGGAAAGCGTGACGCCGTCGTCGGTCGTGAACCGAACCTCCTCGTACTCGAGCCCTATTTCACCAGGGGTCGCCGGCAGGCCTTCGAACGGGACGAGCGGCCGTCGGGCTGGCCGCACCACGCGCCGGGAACCCTCGACGGTAAGGAACCCCACGTACGCGGCCGTCAGGGCGCCGAGCGCCCGCCCCAGCCGGCGAATCCAGGGATGCCCAGGCCGACGCCCGCCCTCGCTGGTCATCTCATGTCTCGCTAACCGGATTGAGTGCGTGAGATGAGACGCGTTGAGACCGGTCTCGAGGATGCGTTCCGCGAAATGAGGCGCCGGACGACCGCGAGATGGCGTTCAGTGCTGGCAGTGAGACGCTGAATGACCATCCCCCCACGGGCAACCGAATCGCCAGAGGAGTCCCAGCCGCCTCAGCCGCCCTCGCCGGCGCCTTCACCCGCGACCCGCGCGGCCCGCATCGCGTTGCTGATCGGGCGCGTCAGCTCGGAGAGCTCCATGGGGATGACCCACTTCGTCGACTCGCCGGCGCCGAGCACCTTGATCGCGTCGAGGTACTGCAGGGCCATCGTCTTCTCGTCGATCCCGCTGGCGGCGCCGAAGATCGTCTTCAGCGCGTTGGCGTAGCCCTCGGCCTGCAGGATCTGCGCCTGCCGGCCACCCTCCGCCCGCAGGATGGCGGACTGCTTGTCGCCCTCGGCGACGTTGATCGTCGCCTGCCGCGTGCCTTCTGACTCGGTGATGACCGCACGCCGGTTCCGCTCGGCGCTCATCTGGCGGTTCATCGCCTCCTGGATGTCGCGCGGCGGGACGATCTCGCGTATCTCGACGTTCGTGATCTTCACGCCCCAGCGGTGGGTTACCTCATCGAGCTTGGCCCGCAGCGTGTTATTGATCTCCTCACGCTTGGCCAGCACGTCGTCGAGCGGGATGTCGCCGATGACCGCCCGCAGCGTCGTGGCCGCCAGGGCCTGGCTCGCCCCCGAGAAGTTCGTCACCGCCACGACCGACTCCGCGGGATCGAAGACCTTGGAGTAGACCAGGAAGTCGATGCTGATCGGCGCGTTGTCCTTGGTGATGCACGTCTGCTGCGGGATCTCCAGGTAGAACTCGCGCAGGTCGACCTTGACTGCCTGCTGGACGAACGGGATGAGGATCACGATCCCCGGCCCGCGGGCTCCCTGCAGGCGACCAAAGAAGAAGACGACCAGCCGCTCGTACTCGCGGACGATGTGAACCGTGCTCGAGATCAGGTACAAGACGATCAGCAGGCCCACGACCAGGACGATCAGGCCGGTCACGTTTTCAGGCATTGCTCGGGTCCTTCCTCCCCGCGGGCGGGGCGTCAGCGGCGGCGTCTGTCGCCGGTTCAACGATGAGCTCGAGGCCATCGCGACCGATCACCTTGATCGGTGTCCCGGGCCTGATCTCGACATCATTGCTGCGCGCCGACCAGGTCTCGCCGCCAGCATAGGCGATCCCGTGTGGAGCCAGCAGGGTCTGGGCCGTGCCGGCCGCGCCGATCAAGCCGGTGATCGGGAGCGGTGCGAACGGCATGCGCCGGCGCGTCTGCATCAGCCCGCGGAGCAGCACGGTGAAGTAGTAGAGGGTGAGAGCCACGGCGGCGACCAGCAGGATCGGGCTCACCGAGACGTTGATCGCTTCCTGGCCTGGCGTCACGCCGGTCCACAGCGCCGAGGCGCCCAGCACGAAGCAGACGAGCCCTCCCAGTGTCAGCAGGCCGTGGCTGGGAAGGTGGAGGTCGAGCACGAAGAGGCCGATGCCAATGATGATCAGGATCAGGCCGCCCAGGTTGAGCGGCAGGCTGTTGGAGCCGATGAAGGCGAGCACCAGGGCGATGGCTCCGAGCGTGCCCGACACGTAGTTCGGGTGGAAGAGCTCGGCGAGGATGCCGTAGAAGCCGATGGTGAAGAGGATGAAGGCCAGGTTGGCGTCCGAGAGCAGGTGCAGCAAGGCCTGCCCGGGGTTCATATTCACGTCGGTGACCGCCAAGCCCGCGAGCTTGGGAATGGGTGCGCCGTCGTGCTCATACGCGTACCCATCCGACCGCTTGCCGGTGTCGACGGCTGACACCAGGTCCTGGACGTTCCCGGCGATGAGGTCGACCACTGGAGGCTTCATCGCCACTGCATCGGCGGCTCCGACGCTGGCGGCGGTTCGCACCGCGCTCTCCGCCCATTGCGTGTTGCGATCGTGGGCGGCCGCCAGCTGGTGGATCTTGGCCGCGTAGAAGTTGGTGACCTTGGTCGCCTCGGTGGCTGGCAGATCCGCTCCGCCAGCACCGACCACTGCGGCCGCACCGATGCTCGTCGATGGCGCCATGGCCGCCACGTCGCCGGCCAGGGTGATGAACGTGGCCGCGGACCCCGCGCCCGCCCCCTCGGGAGCGACCCAGGTGATCACCGGGATCGGGCTGGCGAGGATCGCCTTGAGCATGTCGTCCATACTCGTAAGCTCGCCGCCGGGCGAGTCGATCTGGATGATCACCGCCGTTGCACCGCCGTCCGCGGCGGACTTGAGGGCTTCGGTGATGTACGAGGCGTTGACCTGGTCGATCGTGCCAGTCATTCGCACCATGGCGACGTGGTCCCCAGCGCCGGCGGCAGGGGCGGCCAGCGAGAGAATCCCCAGAACAAGCGCGACGAGCGACACCGCCCGCCGCAGGGTAACCATAAACGGAGTATACGCACGGTTACACCGAGCCCCTGATGGCGAGGTGGGCGCAGCCTCTGGCGGCCCTGGCAGGCTCTCGCAGCCCCTCGCGGTCCTATCGGCTTTTGCATCCCATGCACCAGTCGTCGGAGCTGGCGAATGGACGTGCATCCAATGCATCGTCGGTTCGGTGTGCTCCGACATTCGTTGCATCCGATGTCGGATTCGGCCATTCGCAGCGCCGCTTGGCGCCATATTCCTGACGACTGGTGCACCGAGTGCAAATCGGTCGGCGCGACATCCGAGCGTCAGCCGCGCACCCCGAGCAGATGGGCGGCAACCAGCTGGGACCAGGTTTCCATTCGGTCCCAGGCAGCCAGCACCTCGT
This sequence comes from Chloroflexota bacterium, assembly GCA_030774475.1. Classification (GTDB taxonomy): domain Bacteria; phylum Chloroflexota; class Limnocylindria; order QHBO01; family QHBO01; genus CF-82. The sequence continues at coordinate 3,194 of JALYLB010000127.1, forward strand.
CGGGACGGGCAAAGCGGCCCGTGAGCTTGTCATGCTCGCGCACGGCGACGGCAGCGCCATCCGCCTCAACGGTGAAGACGACCCCAAGATGCACCGACCCCACCGGGTTGGTGTCGTCGTTGAGCAGCCCCACCAGCTGGAACCGAGGTTCGAAGTCGGCCGACAGCTCCTCCGCCCATTCGCGACGCAGCCCGTCCATGAGCGGATCGTCACCCTCGTCGACGGGGTTGAGATGCCCTCCCACCCCGATCGTCGCCTTCAGGTGGAGCCGGGGATCGCCGCCTGCCTGCGTGCGCTCCATGAGGAAGATCCGCTCCCGGTCGCGGACCACGACGTACGGGATGAGCTGTTTGCGGCTCGGGTCGTTTTCGGCCTCGGGCCGCCGAACGTAGGCGCCCCCCGCGCGAACGGCGGCGTGCAGCTCCTTGAGCACGACGCCATCGGCCTCGCGGACGCCTGTGAACTCGCAGCCGCCCGGCACGAGGGCACGCCGAATGACGAGGACGAGCTCATCCGGAGAGGCCACGCCCGGAGTCTATGCCTCTGACCGCGTGCTGGCGTCCCCCGCGGTCGCCGCCCGCAACCGGCGCGCTGGGCATTCCCTGGCAGGGGGCTACTGCACCTATCTACACCCATCCGCCGAATCTTTTTCGTTTGTTGCTGGAGCGCAACGAAGACCGGCTCTGAACGGTAGTACTGGTCGGGTACTGGTACTAGGGTACCGATCCGAATCTCTTTCATCTTCATCCGCATTCATCCCGTTCCCAGGGGGCAACTGGTCATGAATATCCGACCGAACCTGAGCCCGTGGCTCAGGCTCCAAAGACGCGCGCGCCTTGGTCGCCACGCGGCGCCAGCGTTGCGTGGACAATCCCTGGTCGAGTTCTCGCTCGTCCTGCCGCTTCTCATGGTGCTGCTCCTGGGAATCGCGGACTTTGGACGCGTCTTCTCGGCAGGAATCACCATAGAGGCCGCGGCCCGGAACGGTGCGGAGGCGGTGGCTCTCGAGCGTCTCCACAATCCCCCGACTACGCCGGGCGACCCCGCCTATTACCAGGGCCTTCACGACCTCGCCGCCCGGACGGTATGCCACGAGGCCCGGTCACTCTCCAATACGACCTACTCCGCCGGCCCGCCTGAGTCCTGCCCCGACATGCCCGTCGTTGCCGTGTGCGTGCACGACGACCACGACCCCTGGTGCTCTGTGGCGGAC
>JALYLB010000128.1 GCA_030774475.1 Chloroflexota bacterium
TTGATGGTCAGCGTGTTGGGGCTCTGGTCGAGGTTGACCCCGCCGTTGGCGGTGCCGCCGTTGTCCTGCACCTGGAAGGTGAAGGAGGTGTAGGGGCTGCCATTGGCATCGGCGGCCGGGTAGAAGACCAGCTTGCCGGTGCCGAGGTCGAGGGCCGACGCGAACTGGCTTGGGGTCGCCAGGCTGCCGTTGAGCTTCAGGGTGCCGGCGGCCGGCAGGGTCGTGATCTCGACGGCGGCCAGGCTGTTGGCTGGGCTGTCGTTGGGATCGGTGAAGCCGAAGTCACTGGCGGCGAAGGTGTAGGCGGTGTCCTCGTTGGTGGTCACCGTGTTGTTGGCCGCGGCCGGCGCGTCGTTGACCGGGGTGACGGTGATCGACACGGTGGCGGTGTTGCTGTCGAGACTGCCGTCGGTCGCCTGGTAGGTGAAGCTGTCAGGGCCGTTGTAGTTGGCGGCGGGGGTGTACAGGATCTTGCCGGTGTCGGTCCCCGAGGTGATCAAGGTGGCGGTGCCGTGCGCCGGGGAGCTGATCGAGCCGGCCTTGACCGTCGGAGTGGTGCCGTCTGGATCACTGTCGTTGGCGATGACGTTGACCGCGAGCGAGGTGTCCTCGTTGGTGGTGGCGCTGTCGTTGACCGCGACGGGTGCGCGATTGAAGTTGACTGTCGTCGTGACGGACGAGTCGTTGTCAGTAAGGTTCGCGTCGGTCTCTGCGCTGCGGATGGTCGCGGCGTTCGTGAAAGTCGAACCGAACGCGAGGCTGCCGCTCACGGTCACCTGGTATGTCTTTGAGCCAGTCGCCCCCGGCGCCAGCGTCCCAAGATCCCACGTGATGGTATTGCCGACGACGGAGCACGTCGCCGTGCAGCTGTTTGCGACGTAAGTCACTTGCGACGGCATCACGTCACGGAGCTGCACACCAGTTGCTGAAGTAATGGTGCCACCGGTCTTGTTGGTGTAGCTCAGGGTGTATGTGATTGTTGACCCCGGCGCGGCTGTGCTTGGACCGCTCTTGCTTAGGGTGAGATCTGGATTTCCCGCCTTTGGCGCGGGCTTCGCGATCTGGAGGGTGCCAAGAGACGGCGAGCCACCCATGCTCAATGAGCTTCCAGTGAAGAGGTGGGCGCCCGCAGCCAGCCTAGAGTTGAATTGAACCCAACCGTCGACGCCATTCGAGACGTCGACCGTGAACGTGTACGACCAGACGTCTTGTCCCACGGGCGCCGACAGAACAGGCGCTGATGTAATCGTCACATTCGACGATGCGGTGAAGCTCGTCAGGTTTTCGATCCCGAGATAAGTGTTCCCACCCTGGGTCTTCGTGTGGTCGAACTGAACCGTGATCACCTTCCCCGTCGCCGGTCCGTTTTGAAGCAGGACGCGGGTCGGAATCAGATCGAGCTCCTGATAGCCCATCAGGCTGGACGCGACCCAGGTACTGCCGCCCTTGGGCGAAATGCCTTGAAGGATGGCATTGAACGAGGCATCGACGACGTAGGGACCAACAATCGGGCCGCCGTTGCCAACAGGTGCTGTCCCCGCCGGCTCGATTGCGGACGTTGACGTATCGCCAGCGGCGCGGGCCAGGTTGAGCCGGCCGTTGCCCGATCCGTTGGAGGTGGTCGGGTCCGCGTTGCGGGCCAGGCGGCCGACGATCGTGCCATTGCTGGCAGCGGGATCGAGGGCGTGCAGCAACGCCGCGGCACCGGCAACCTCAGCAGCTGAAGCTGAGGTGCCGGTGATCGCCGCGACGCCTCCCTCCGACGAGGTCGTGTCGATATCGGTGCCCGGCGCGGCCATGAAGGCAGCGGGACCGTAGTTTGATGACGTGTTGAGGGCATCGGTCTGGTCGGTGTTGGCGACGCCGATCACGCCCCGATCCCCTGCCGGGAAGGTCGCGACATCGGACCCGTTGTTGCCGGTGGCGGCCACAAGAACTGAGCCGCGCGACCAGGCGTAGTCGATCGCCGCCTGCAGCGCCGGCGAGAAGGCCGGGTTGCTGAACGCCATGAGGATGACATCGGCGCCGTGATCGGCGGCGTAGACGACGCCGGTGATGATGTCGGAGTCCTGTCCCGTGCCATCGGCTCCAAGAACCGTGACCGGCATGACCCGCACGCCCGCGTAGCCGATGCCCGCGATGCCAGCACCGTTATCGGTCTGGGCGGCCACGATGCCTGCCATCCAGGTGCCGTGCCCGTTGAGGTCGGTCTGGCCGTTCGAGCCGTCGAAGACCGATGTCCCCGCTACCAGCGAGCCAGCCAGGTCAGGCTGCGAGCCGTCCACGCCGGTGTCGAGGATGGCCACCGTGGCCGAGCCGCTCGGCGAGGCAGTACCAAAGAGCTGATCCCATCCGATTTTCGGCAGCGACCACTGGTCGGGGTACGAGGTGTCGCTGGGGGCGGCCTCAACGACGCGCGTCTTGTCCGCCTCGACGCTGGCGACCGCGGCGCTCGACTGCAGCGAGCTCACGTCGTCGAACGCCGTCGCGGACGGGATCGAGACGAAGGCCATGCGGAGCTGCGGAACGGCCGAATCGAGGGTTGCGTTCGCGGCGGCAAGCGCGGCCTGCTGCTCGGCACTCGTGCTGGTCGCCTTGAACGTGACGATATAGGCGAGGGAGTTGCTCACCGGCGCGGGGGTCGCCGTCGGGGCTGGAGTGTCGGTGGAAGCAGGCGTGTCCGTCGGTGCCGGGGTCGCCGTCGGGGCTGGCGTGTCCGTGGGTGCAGGCGTGTCCGTGGGAGCAGGCGTGTCCGTGGGAGCAGGCGTGTCCGTTGGGGCAGGCGCATCCGAAGGCGAGGATGACGGAGCCGGTGAGGACGACTCGGTCTGCGACGGACTTGCCGCGGCAACGCTTTGGAAGGGCGCCGCGAGGAAGAAGACGAGGAGGATGGATTGGACGAAGGCCAGCAAACGGCGGACAGACTGCTTCGGGACGGGCACTGAGAACCTCACAAGATGGAATGAGCCACCTGGCATGGGCATGCCGAGCGGCTAACGCAGGGTACGTGGGCACTCTCTGGCGGCCATCGGGGGAGGTACGGAGCTGCCTACGGAAGGACGCGCCGGGGTACGGAGCAGAGAGTCCGTAGTGAGGGTGCAGCGAACCAGTGCGATTTACCCCGCACGCCACCGTACACTTCCGCGAATGTCCTCACTCCCCGATCCGCCGGCGCTTCGCGACGCCACGACCATCGCCATGCGGATCGCCCGCGACGAGGCGGCGGCCGATGCCGCGCGCGAGGCTTACCGGCGCGAAGGCCTCCCTCTTCTGGAGGCGGGCGCTGAGCTGGTATCCCTCCTCGAGCCGGACGAGCAGCTCCACGCGGTGCATCCGATGGCCATGCTGGAGCGAGGCACCTCGGATGGCCCCGGCGCTCCCCTGCCCCGCGGCGGCGTCCTGCTCGTCACATCGCAGCGCCTGATTCATCGCGGAGCCGCGATCGCGGAGTGGCCCCTGGCCGACCTCGTCGAGCTGAGCGTCGCCCTCGAGCGACTCCTCCTGGTTCGCCTCGATGGCGGCGACGACCTGGCCATCGAGGTTGACGGCCCGCGTCTGCTGCGCGTGCAGCTGGCGGCGGCAATGGCCGCCCTGCGCGCCGAAGCCGTAGCGGAACGGATCGGCGCCTAACCGCCCTCCCTGGGGGCTGCCTCCCGATAGCGCGCCGCCGCCTGCGCCCGGTTGCGGACCGCAAGCTTTTGGAGGATCGAGCCCACGTGGGTCTCGACTGTACGCGGCGAGATCCCCAGCCGCTCGGCGATCTCCCGGTCGGTGAGCCCACTGGCGAGCTGCCGTAGGACATCGAGCTCGCGCGTGCTGAGGCTGGGCAGCCCTGCAGCGCCGCCATCGGTCGGACCAGCGGCTGCTCCTCGCCTGAGGTTGGCGGCCAGCTCGCGCACGACGTGCGCCGCCATGCTCCGCGACATCGCGAGGTCCCCGGTCTTGATGCCACGCACCGCGCGCTGCAGCGCCGCGGGCCCCAGGTCCTTCGTGAGGTAGCCGGCCGCGCCGCTGCGCACGGCCTGGATGAGATCGCGCCGATCCTCCGACACGGTGAGCATCACGACCCTGGTCTTCGGCAGCCGCGGCACCAGGTCACGGAGGAGGCTCAGCCCATCGGTGCCAGGCAGGTTGATGTCGAGCAGGAGGACGTCAGGATGCAGCCGGGGTGCGAGCTCCAGCGCCTCCGCGGCTGAGGCTGCTTCGCCAACGACCCGGATATCAGGAGCGTCGAGCGCCTGGCGGACGGCGGAGCGCACGAGCGCGTGATCATCGACGAGCATCACGGTCAGGGTGCCGGCCATCATCGGGCAGCCTCCATCGGCACCTCGACCCGCACCCGTGTCCCGTCCTGGATCCCGGTCTCGATCGTGAGGCGTCCCCCAATCAGCTCCGCTCGCTCGCGCATGCTCCGCAGACCATAGCCGCTGGTGCGGACCAGGTCGCCATCGAAGCCGCGACCGTTGTCGGAGACGACGAGCCGCAGGGTGCCGTCGCCTACATCCACCGAGACCCGAACGAGGGTGGGATCCGCGTGGCGCCGGGCATTGGTCAGCGCCTCCTGCGCGATGCGCAGCAGCTCGGCCTGGTTGCGTGGCGAGATGGCGTTTGCGGCGGCATCGCAGGAGCATTCGGCGAGAATCCCGAACCGATCCGAGAAGTCGGCCACGAACCCCTCGAGCACCTCGGCGAACGAGACGCCCTCGGTTGGCCGGAGGGCGAGGATCGCCTGGCGCGCCTCCGAGAGCGCAGCCTCCAGGGCGCCCGCAACCTCGGTGGCCAGTGCCCTCGCGGCGGGTGGCAGCTCCATGCTCGCCAGCCGCTCCTGCTTGAGCTTGGCGAACCAGAGCTCCTGCGACATCCCGTCGTGGATCTCACGCGCCAGGCGCGCGCGCTCGTCGGCGGTTGCGCGGGCGACGTCCGCCTCTCGCAGCACCACGAGCTCGGCGTTCGCGCGGCGCAGCGCCCGCACCTCCTCGCGGCGCTCCGCGGCGAGCGCGAGCAACAGGACGCCGTAGAACGCCACTCGCTCAAGATCCCCCAGCGTCACGAGCCCGGTGTAGACCCCCGGATGGATCGCGGACTGCACCTGGCTGAAGGCGGCGATCACCAGCCCGGCGGCGAGGAACGCGTCCAGGCTCCGACCGTCTCGGCGATAGGTCCGGTACTCGAGCAATGCGGCAACGAGGTAGGCGAGGCCGATGGCGACCTGGAATCCGAGCAGGGCGCGCGCACCGAACACCACGAGGGGCGCGGTAGGGTCGTTGCGGAGCGCGGTGAGCTCGGCAGGACCGAGCAGCCTGGGGAGCGAGTCCTGGATCGCCGCGCCAATCGCCACAAGGGCCACGACCGTGAGCGCCGGAAGCCACAAGATGAGGAGGGCAGGCCAGCGGGTCGCCTGCCAGCGGCGCAGGCCGGCGAACCCGGCCAGCAGCAGGAGGGCGGAGGCGACGCCTCGGTCGAGGATGGTGGCCAGGACGGGGAGTTGTCCCGGCTGGCTGGTATCCAGCCCGAATGCGAGCCCGATCCCCGCTGCGGTCACGCCGAGGCTCAGCGCGGTCACACCTGCCAGGGTGAGGAATGCAGAAGCCCGCAGCAGAGGAGCGGCGTCGCCGCTCTCCTGGAAGTGGACCCAGCCCAGCCCGGCCACGGCGATCGCGACGAGCGTGGTCAGGGTGTTGATG
>JALYLB010000129.1 GCA_030774475.1 Chloroflexota bacterium
AACCTCCGCCGCTCGGACGGCCGTAGATCCGATGTCGACGCCGATGCGACTCTTGGCCACTCAGCTGTCCTCCACCCTGACGGATTGCTCGGCCAGGAATCGGTTCACGTCGGATTCCCGGATCCGATAGCCCTTGCCCACGCGGATAGCGGCCAGTTGGCCGCCCTTGATGAGGCGATACACGGTCATGGTGGACACCCGCATGGTCTCGGCAACCTCGTTCGCCGTGAGCAGCTGACCACCTGCGGGCCGCCGTCTAGCCATGCCAATCGTCCGTTGTGAGGCTCAGGAGCCACAGCAGCCACAGCTGCCTCGTGAGGCTCATCATGTCGCTCTCGGCTCGGGACTCACCATCCCGCTACCTAACAACGGGACAACAGGCACTTCAAACATCATGGGTGGTATTTCGGGAGGGGTGCGCCCAGGTGCTTCGAGGGATCTCAGCCGAGATGGCTGAGATACGTGCGAGCGATCTCCTCGCCGAGGAAGGCCGCAGCCACGGCACCGGCGGCCAGGAACGGTCCGAACGGGATCGCGCTCTTGCGCCCGAGGCCGCGGAACAGCGCGAATATGGCACCCGCGCCGCCGAGGAGGATGGCGAGAGCGGCGGCCGTGGCCACGTACGCGAGCCCTGCCGAACCCAGGACCAGCCCGATCAGGGCGGCGAGCTTCACGTCGCCCATGCCCATCCCCCTCGGAGAGATGAAGGCGAGGGCGAGGAAGCCGCCCCCGTAGATGAGGAAGCCGAGACCCGCCCGAGGAACGTCGATCCGTCCTCCCAGTGCGGCACCGGCAACGATCAGCGTGGGGAAGATCACCAGGCAGGGATACACGATCCGGTTCGGGATCTTCTTCGTCCGTACGTCGATCACGGCGATCGCGACGAGTACGGCCGTGAACGGAGCCATCAGGGCGGCGACGAACGGGTCGGGGAAGCGGAGCGCCGCTCCGACGAACAGAGCCCCCGATGCGAGCTCGAGGAGCGGGTAGACCGGCGAGATCGTCGCTCCGCACGCGTGGCATCGGCCCCGAAGGACGATCCAGGAGATGACCGGAACGTTGTCGAGGGCTCGGAGCTGCGTGCCGCAGGAGGGACACCTCGACCGCGGCCGGACGAGCGACTCCCCACGCGGCACCCGGTGGACCACCACGGTCAGGAAGCTCCCGAAGACGAGACCGATGGGAAACGCGATCAGGACGCGCAGCCAGGTCATGCGTTGCTCCTATGTCAAGCCGCCGCCGCGGTCAAGCGGTGGGTCGGCAGATGCATCGATGTCATGGTCTTGAAGACGGATCTCGTGATGAGGCGTTTGAGTCCCCGGAGAGCTTCGGTCTTCGTCTTGCCCTCTGCGCGCTTCTTCTCCATGTACATGCGGGCGGGCTCATGGACGCGAAGCTGCGTCACGGCGATCCGGTGGATCGCGGCGTTCAGCTGGCGGTTGCCACGCCGGTTGAACCGCTGCCGATGCGTGGCGCCGGAGGACGCAGGGATCGGCGCGGTTCCCGCGTATCGGGCGAAGTGACCCTCGGTCGGGAAGCGCTCGACCCTCGCGGTCTCCGCCACGATCTTCGCAGCGGTAAGCGCCGCGCATCCAGGGATCCCGAGAAGGGCGGGCGCATGGGCCCCAACGAGCGATCGGATGCGCCGCTCGAGCTCGTTGGCACGCGTGGTGATCTCGCGGCACCTGGCAACCAGGTCCGAGCAGAGCTCGACCTGGAGCGCAGGTTCGAGCGCTCGGAGGGTCTCGGTGAGGTGATCGAGCGTTTTCAGCCGGTCGAGCGTCCGAAGCGGCGGCGCGAGGTCCGGGTCGAGGTCGTGCAGGAGCCAGCGGAGCTTGCAGATCTTGTCCGTCCGCTCTCTGACCAGCATCTCTCGGTGCGCCACGAGCAATCCCAGATCCCGCTCGATGCCCGCGAGCGTTGCCTGAGGGAGCTCGGGGTGCCGAAGCGCCGCGCGCGCCACGGCGGTGGCATCCACCGGGTCGGACTTGCCGGCGATCCGGTCGCTGCGTCTCGCCTCGCCCATCATCCGCGGCGGGACCCGTACAGAGCGCTCACCTCGACCGATGAGATGCCGTTCGAGGTGCCCGGAGACGTGGCGGCCGTCCTCCACTGCGAAGATCCGTTCCGGGTCGAGCTCCCGAGCCCACTCGACCAGGCGCTCGAACCCGGGCTCTCGTGCCTTGACCGTGAGCTCGGCGAGCACCCGACCGCTCGCCGCGTCGACCGCGACGGCGGTGTGGGTCTGTTTGTGTGGATCGATCCCCACTACGATCAC
>JALYLB010000130.1 GCA_030774475.1 Chloroflexota bacterium
CCTGCTGCTCGCGGCCTTCCTGGGCGTGCTGACCGCCGTCGTGACCCGCACGTTGCGGTTACCCGGCGCCACCGCACCCACCGCCCTGGTCCTCGGCTGGATCCTGGTCCCGCCGCTGCTCGGCGCAATCCCCAGCGCGGCCACCGACCTCTTTGCGCGGTCCGCCCAGCTGGATATCAACCAGGCCCTGGCCCTGGCTGCCGCCACCGTCGCCGCCTCGGTGACCCTCGGCGTGCCGGGAGAGGCTCGCTGAGCCGGATCTCCGAGGGGCGCTGACACGGGCATCGCGGGAGGCGTCTACTCTGTTCCTCGCGCCGAGCTGAGCTCGCTTCCTGACGGAAAGGGACGTTCCCGGATGACCATCTCCACGACCGACAGGCTCCTGTTCGGCTACCACATGCCGAGCTTCACGTTTCCGGACACCGCCCCCGAGGAGCTCTTCGACCGCGTCGCGGCCAACGCCCAGGCTGCCGAGTCCGCCGGCTTTGACCTGGTGACGGTCATGGACCACTTCTACCAGATCCGCGTCGTCGGCCCCGAAGAGGAGCCGATGCTCGAGGCCTATTCCACCCTGGCGGCGCTGGCCGCCCGCACCAGCCGCGTTCGCCTGGCGACGATGGTGACCGGGGTGACGTATCGCAACCCCGCCCTCCTCGCCAAGGAGGTCACGACGCTCGACGTCATCTCCAAGGGGCGGGCGATCCTGGGCATCGGCGCGGCATGGAACGACACCGAGCACGAGGGCCTCGGCTTCGAGTTTCCCCCAATCAAGGAGCGTATGGATCGCCTCGAGGAGGCGCTCGAAATCTGTCACCTGATGTTCACCGAGGAGCGACCGACCTTCTCCGGTCGCTACTACCGGATCGCGCGGGCGCTTAACAGTCCGAGGCCCATCCAGCCGGGCGGCCCGCCGATCCTCATCGGCGGCAGCGGCGAGCGCCGCACATTGCGGATGGTGGCGAAGTACGCGGACATCTCGAACTGGTTCGGTCCGATCGACGAAATGCAGCACAAGCTCGATGTCCTCCAGCGCCACTGCGAGGAGGTTGGACGCGATCCCACGACCATCTTGCGCACGGTCATGCTGCCGGTCGTGCTCGCGGCGAACCAGCGCGAAGCGGCGGCGATTCAAGATCGGCTGCCACCGGAGCGTCGTGCGCAGGTCTCGCCGGTCACCCCCGAGGAGGCCGCGGACCTCATCGGACGCTATCGCGACCTTGGGTTCCGAGGGTTCGTCTTCCGCAATGCCGGCGGGTTGATGAACCCGCAGGGGATCGGCCTTGCGGGCGAGGCCATCCGCATGGTCCGTGGCGAGGCAGCGGTCCCGGCCTGAACCCGAAAGCGGCACCCCTGGCTCAGTCGCCGCTCATTCAGTCGCGGCTCATCACGGTGGCGATGTCGGCCTCGTTGCCGGCCGCATCGGCGAGCGTCCACCATGCGGGCGCGAACTGGTCGCGCACCATGCGGCCGCCGGCGGCGAGCGCCGCCGCAATACGAGCCTCGGCCTGGTCGTATGGCACCCAGACGGCGACATGAATCGAGCCGCCGCCGTCTGGACGGGGCTCGTCCATCGTCTCAAACCAGAACGGCGGCCCTTCAAGGCGCGGATCGACGAGATCCTCATCTGGACTGTCGCTGCGAGGCTCGTATCCGAGCACGGCGCGCCAGAATGGCATCACCTCCGCGATGACCGGCGCGCCGGCGATGACGAGCAGGGTCTGGACAGCGGACGGCTCGGCGGACAGGCCCAGCTCCCGCGCGACCGCAGAGATCTGGCGCGCCAGCTCGACGTCGCGCGCGCTCATGCCCATGTAGTCGTCGGTGGTCGTGATGAGCCGCACCGTCACGGCGCCGCGCCGAACGTCCACGTCGACGTGGTGATCATCGACGTTCGCCAGTTTGCTGACCGCGTCCACGAGCCTGGCTGCGGCAGCGAGCGACCCCGTTCGGAAGAAGGCGCAGGCTCCTTCGCTGAGCACACGCCAGTCATCGACGCCGTTGGACTCGTGGAACTGCCGGGCGCTCATGTGCTCAGTCATGCCTCGCAACCTAGCAGCGCGGGGTGGAGCATGGCAATCGGCAGGAGGACGGCTCATTTGCTGCGTGCATGCCACGCGTCGTACGCCACTGGCCTTCTCGGGCCTTACGCAACATAATCTCCATTTGCGGAAGCGCTAAATCGATCGGAGTACCGCTCCACGCACCGGACCAACGGTGCATTCCCAGTCGGCCAATCGAGACCTAGCCTGCGTGGTATGGAACGAACAGGTGCTCTCCGCATCATTGGCACGCTGGGCGTTGGTCTCGGCGTGGTCGTCATGGCTGCCGGCGGCTTCGCCGGCGAACTCGGCGGATTCGTCACCGGCTACGGGCTGCTCGTCGTGCTGAGCGCAGGCCTCCTTCTGCTGGGACTCGCGATTCGGGAGCGCCTCGCGCACGAGCCGCGACCGGCACAGCATCGGCTGTCCATCCACCAGACCAGCCGCTAGTCCTCCGTCGCCATCTCCGGCCGGCCAAGGCCGGCTGCGCGGCGCTGTCGCAATGCCTCGAACGCGATGAGCGCCGCGCTCGTCGCAGCGCCCAGCGCATGGGCTCCACGCCGACCATAGGGGATCCGCAGCAGCAGGTCGGCGTCCTCCGTGAAGGAGCGGGTGATGCCACGCCGCTCGCCACCGATGAGCAGCAGGAGCGGGACGGTGAGGTCCGCCTCGTGGAGCCAGATCGCATCGCTCCGCGTGGTGGCGCAGGCGACCCGTAGCCCAACCTCCCGGCAGGCCTCGGCTGCCGCAGCAGCCGACTCGACGACCGCCGTTGGCAGCAGCTCCGATGCCCCAGCCGAGGCGCGCGTGACGATGCCCGCGGCCTGCTCCCAGCTCCGCTGACGGACGATCAACCCATCGGCGCCGGCGGCGTACACCGAGCGGATTGCCTGGCCGTAGTTGTAGGGGTCCTCGATGCCGTCGAGCATGACCAGCAGCGCGGGAGCGATCGCCTGCTCGAGGAGTTCGTCGATCGACAGGTAGGACCGCTCGCCCGCCAGGGCGATAACCCCGCCATGGCTGGTGCCACTCACCTGGCGACGAAGCTGCTCCGCGGGCACGCGGTGGATGGGGACCTCGGCCGCCGCTGCGGCCCGCCGCAGGAATGCGAGCCGGCGGTCACCGGGGTCGGTCGCCAGGATCTCGAGCACCGGCCGCACGCCGGCGGCGAGGGCGGCCTCGATCGAGACGCGCCCCTCGAGCACCACCGATGCCTCGGCGGGCAGAAAATCGGTGACCGGCATGGCGGCGTCCCGTCAGTTGTTCGTTGTGCGGCGGGATCTCACGGCCCGGTGGGACGGTTCCGCTGGGCGTTCGCGCCCATCCTCCCCCGCCGCGGTGACCTCGGCGGCGATCGCCTCGGGCAGATGGCCGCTGATGCGCACCCCGGCCTGCGTGTAGTGCTCGGTGACATCGCCGCTGGTTCGAGCGCGTGCCACGAGCTCGCCGCGGGCATAGGGCACCACGGCATCGACCTCGACCATGCTGGCGCGCAGGAGGTCGGCCATCCGGGCGAGGAGCGTCTCGATCCCCTCCCCCGTCGCGGCGCTGACGAAGACGGCGTGCTCGGAGCCGGGCATCTGCACCGCAGGCAGGTCGGGATCGAGGAGGTCGATCTTGTTAAAGACCGTGATCCGCGGCTTCCTGCCCGCGCCGAGCTCATCGAGCACGGTCTGGACCGCCGCCTGCTGACCCACGAAGTCGGGGTCCGACGCGTCGACCAGCTCGAGCAGAAGGTCGGCGCGGACGACCTCTTCGAGGGTGGCGCGGAAGGCTTCCACGAGGTCATGCGGCAGCTTGTTGATGAATCCGACGGTATCGGTCACCACCACCCGCTGCCCGCTAGGCAGGGTCACCTGTCGCGAGGTGGGGTCGAGCGTCGCGAACAGCATGTCCGCGACGAACACATCGGCATCAGCCAGGCGATTGAGCAACGTGCTCTTGCCCGCATTCGTGTAGCCGACCAGGGCCACGGTGGCCACCCGGCTCCGAACTCGCTGCCGGGCGGCGGTCGCCCGTTGGCGCTTCACCTCCTCCAGCTCGGCACGCACCTTCCGGATCTTGTCGCGGATGACGCGACGGTCGGTCTCGAGCTGCGTCTCGCCGGGTCCACGGGTGCCGATCCCGCCGCCGGTCCGCGAGAGGTGCGTCCACATCCGGGTCAGCCGGGGCAGGTGGTACTCGAGCTGGGCGAGCTCGACCTGCAGGCGCCCCTCGTGGGTCCGCGCATGGCGGGCGAAGATGTCAATGATCAACGCCGAGCGGTCGAGCACCTTGCAATCGAGCAGCTTCTCCAGCGAGCGTTGCTGGGTTGGCGTGATCTCGTCGTCGACGATGAGGAGGTTGAACTCGTTGGCGCCCTTCTCCTCGACCAGCTCCGCCGCCCGGCCCTTGCCGAAATACCAGACCGGATCGGGGTTGGGCCGGCGTTGGAAGGCGGAGCCGATGATCGCCGCGCCCGCGGTCTCAGCGAGGGCGGCCAGCTCGGCCAGGGAGCGCGCAACCGGCCAGCCATCGCGGCTGTCAATGCCGATGAGGAAGGCGCGCTCCTCGGGAATGGTGAGGTCGACGAGACGGGTGCGATCGGTCATGGGGTGGGGCTGATGGTAGTCGATCAGGCATCGAGGACCCGCGGGACACGAGGTCAGCGCGCCGGTCCGCGGCTCCCGCGGGTACTTTTGACCTAGTGCCGCAGCGCACCGGTTTGTGCGATACCTACCCAACCAGAGGCAGGGGGTTGCCTGGAGGCTTCATGTCCAACCGGAGCACAGCGCAATCGAGCAGCGTGGGCACCACGCGCGAGCCGCACAGCGGACTCGCGCTTCGGCTTGCGCTGGCCCTCTGCGCCTGCACCCTGGCGGCGATCATCGCCTACCTGCTCCTGGGCGTCGCGATACCTGACATGATCGTGCGCGCGGTGGTTGCCACCGTCGTCTCCGTCGGATCGTGCGGCTGGTTCCTGCAGTCGACGATCGTCGGGCCGCTCGTTGCGTCGCGTGAGGAGCTCGAAGATCGATACCAGGCGGCGCTGGCCGACGCGCTGACCGACCAGCTCACCGCCCTCGGCAATCACCGCGCCTTCCAGGAAGAGCTCGATCGGCAGGTTGAGCACGCCCAACGCTACGGCGCGCCCCTCTCGCTGGTGCTGATCGACATCGACGAATTCAAGTCGATCAACGACGAGAAGGGCCACGCCCAGGGGGATCAGGCGCTCGCTGACTTCGGGCGCCTGGTGCTCGCCGGCCTGCGCAGGGTCGATCGTCCGTTCCGGGTGGGCGGCGACGAGTTCGCGATCCTCCTGCCGCATACCGAAGCGGAGGGGGCCTGGATCGTCGCTCGCCGCCTCCTGGCCAACGCGCTCCAGCCGCCACGCGTCGAGCTCGGGCGGCATCCCATCTCCTTCTCGGCAGGCGTCTCCGCGCTGCCCGGACTCGCCGACTCGCGGGCCCAGCTCTACTCCCAGGCCGATGCTGCGCTCTACGCCGCGAAGCGCGCCGGCCGCACGGACGTCGTCGTCTTCGACCCCGCGACCTCGGTGACCGAGACCACGAACGGGTCGAGCGCCGCGATCTCCGAGGTGATCGCCCGGGGCCAGCTGCGCCCGGTCTACCAGCCGATCGTGGCCCTCGACGGCCTGCGCGTGCTCGGGTACGAGGGGCTCATCCGCCCGGTCGCCCCGGCGCCCTTCGCCGATCCGAGTGCCCTGTTCGCTGCCGCGGCGGAGAGCGGGCACCTCGTGGCGCTCGACATGACGTGCATCGAGATGATCGTCGCCGGCGCGGGGGCGCTCACCAAGGACCAGTTCCTCAGCGTGAACATCACCCCGCGCACCGTCGAGTCACCCGAATTCAGCACCGCGAGCCTGCTCAACATCCTGGCCCGTCACCGCTTCCCTGCCAACCGCCTGGTGCTGGAGCTCACCGAGCGCGAGCCGCTCACCGAGGTCGACCGCGTGCGCCGCAAGCTCGATGACTGCCGGGCAGCCGGCATCGGCCTGGCCGCCGACGACCTGGGCGCGGGCAACGCCGGCCTGCGACTCCTCTCCGAGCTGCAGTTCGACATCCTCAAGGTCGACCTCAGCCTGGTCCAGCGCTCGACCCCGGGCGCGCCCTCCTCCGCCGTCATCGGCTCGGTAGTTTCGTATGCCGCCCGCGCCGGCGCCCTCGTCATCGGCGAAGGCATCGAGCGCGCCGAGGAGGTGGCACAGCTGGCGGCGCTTGGCGTGAGCGCCGGGCAGGGCTTCTTCTTCGGTCGCCCGGCCAGCCTACCGTCGCAAACCTCCGCGGGGCAGGTCCTGCGCGAGGCCGTCGCCGACATCGCGATCGTCGCAGACCACGAGATCGCCTCGCCGATGTCCGCGTGGCGCCAGTCGATCGGGCTCCCGACCCCCGTTTCCAGCTGACGGCGCCGGGGCCCTCAGCCGAGAAGGCGCCGCACGAGGTCGACCGCCCACTCCACCAGCTCCCCGTCGGATGCCGGTCCGTCTCCGGCGTCGAGCCAGATGATGCGCGGGTCGCGCCGGAACCAGCTCAGCTGGCGTTTGGCATACTGGCGCGTTCGTCGAGCGGTGACCGTCACGGCGTCCTCGAGACTCCACTCCCCCGCCAGGTGGCGCGCCGCCTCGCGATAGCCGTGACCCGTCATCGGAGAAAGCTCGGCGCCGTAGCCAGCTTGCTGAAGCGATCGGACCTCGTCGAGCAGGCCGCCGGCGAAGAGCCGCGTGGCGCGCGCGTCGATGCGCCGGTAGAGGACGTCGCGCGGTCGCGAGACGCCCAGCATCGCGAGCCGTCCGGGGTATGGGTTCGCGCGTGGGGTGAGGGCCGGGCCGCCGGCTTCGGCGCGTTCGAGCGCTCGCAACACGCGCCGCGGATTGCGCCAATCGGTTCGCGCTGCGGCTGCCTGGTCGACGCGAGCGAGACGGACCGCGAGGGCCGGTAGGCCCTCGGCCTCGAGCTCCCTGGCCAGCCGCTGGCGGAGCTCAGGCGACCAGGGCTGCGCGGCGAGGTCGAAGCCGTCCACCAGCGCAGAGACGTAGAGCCCGGTCCCTCCCACGACCAACGGCAGCGCCCCGCGGGAAGCGACCTGCGTGACCGCGGGTTGAGCTCGCTCCACCCAGTCAGCGACGGTGAAGAGCTGGTCGGGATCGGCCAGGTCGAGGAGATGGTGCGGGACCATGGCCCGGTCGGCGGTGGATGGTTTGGCCGTCCCGATGTCCATCCCACGGTAGACCTGGCGCGAGTCGGCGACCAGGATCTCGAGGGGGAGACGCTGCGCCAACGCCATCGCCAGCTCGGACTTGCCGCTGGCGGTCGGCCCGATGATCGCGGCCAGTGGCGGCTCAGCCGGCGCTCGCCGCCTGGCGGCTGACGCCATCGGCCTAGTCGACCTCGACGAGCCGCTGCAGCTGGCTGATGGAGGTTGCTCGACCCGTCGATCGCTCGGCTTCGACCACCACGCCGTTCACCATGACTGGCCCGTCACCGACCTCGAATCGGGTTGGCATGTGGTGAAGGAATCGCGGCAGCACGGTCTCGATCTTGAAACCGATGATCGAGTCTCGCGGCCCGGTCATCCCGAGGTCGCTGATATAAGCGGTGCCCTTGGGCAGCAGGCGCGCGTCGGCGGTCGGCACGTGGGTGTGGGTACCAACGACGGCCGTGACCCGCCCGTCGAGGTACCAGCCCATGGCGTTCTTCTCGCTGGTGATCTCGCAGTGGAAGTCGACGAGGCAGACCGGGGGGAGCGGCTCGGCGGCCTCGTCGAGCAACGCATCCATGGCGGCGAACGGCGAGTCCAGCTGGTTCATGTACACCCGGCCCATGACGTTGACGATCGCCACCTCCCCGCCGCGAGGCAGGTGATGGACGAGCCAGCCGCGCCCCGGCGAGTCGGCCGGGTAGTTCAGGGGGCGCAGCACCGGATGGTCGGCGTCAAGGTACGGGTAGATCTCGCGCTTGTCCCAGATGTGGTTGCCGGTGGTGATGACGTCGATTCCCGAGTCGAGGAGCTCGTCGGCGAGCGAGGGGGTGATGCCCATCCCCGCCGCCACGTTCTCACCGTTGGCGACGACGAGGTCGAGGTCGAGCTCACGTCGCAGGTCGGGCAGGATCTGGCGCACCGCCAGTCGTCCCGGTTTGCCGATGATGTCCCCAATGAGCAGGCACCGCACCAGGTTGGCGCGGTCTGTCATCGGGCGTAGTCGACCGCGCGTGTCTCGCGGATGACGGTCACCTTGATCTGGCCTGGGTACTGGAGCTGTTCCTCGATCTTCTTGACCACGTCGCGCGCCAGGCGCCCGGACGCGGTGTCGTCAATCTCCCCGGGCCGGACGATGATCCGGATCTCGCGACCGGCCTGGATCGCGAACGAGCGCTCCACGCCGGGAAAGCTGTCGGCGATCTGCTGGAGGTCGTCGAGGCGCTTGATGTAGTTGTCGAGGCTCTCGCCCCGGGCGCCGGGGCGCGAAGCGGAGATCGCGTCCGCGATCTGGACCACGGTCGCTTCGATGCTCGCCTGTTCGACCTCCTGGTGGTGGGCGGCGATCGCATTGCAGACCACCGCGTTGACCCCGTGGCGCTGAGCGATGTCGGCCCCGATCTGGGCGTGTGGGCCCTCGACCTCGTGGTCGACCGCCTTGCCGATGTCGTGCAGCAGGCCGCCTTTTCGCGACTCATTGACGTTCGCGCCGATCTCGGAGGCCAGCATTGAGGCCAGCCGCGAGGTCTCGACGCAGTGATTCAGCACGTTCTGGCCGTAGCTGGTCCGATACTTCAGGCGGCCCAGCAGCTTGATGAGCTCGGGGTGCAGCCCAGGGACGCCGGCGTCGTAGGCGGCCTGCTCGCCGGCTTGGCGCATGACCACCTCGACCTCGGCGCGACACTTGGCCACCGTCTCTTCGATCCGCCCAGGGTGGATCCGGCCGTCCGAGATGAGCTTGGTGAGGGCCATCCTGGCCACTTCGCGGCGAACCGGGTCAAAGCCGGAGAGGACGACCGCCTCGGGGGTGTCGTCGATGATCAGGTCGACCCCGGTCGCCTGCTCCAGCGCCCTGATGTTGCGGCCCTCGCGGCCGATGATGCGACCCTTCATCTCCTCTGACGGAAGCGGCACGACGGTCACCGTCGCCTCGGAGGTCTGATCGGCGGCGATCCGTTGCATGACCGTGGTGAGCACCCGCCTGGCTCGCTCGTCGCCCTCCTCCTTGGCCCAGCGCTCGATCTCGCGCACGCGCTGCGCGGCCTCCGCTTCCGCCTCCTCGGCGATCTGCTCGATCAACGACTGGCGCGCCTCGCTGACCGAGAGGCCGCTCACCCGTTCCAGGGCGGCCAGCTGTTGCTGATGGAGCTCGCCGACCTGCGACCGTTCCCCCTCGAGCTCGCTCAGCCGCTGCTCGACACTCGCCTCACGGCGCTCGAGCCCCTCGAGCTTGCGGTCGAGGCTCTCCGACCGGTCGAGCAGCAGGCGTTCCTGGCGCTGGAGGTTAGCGCGTTTCTCACGCGCCTCCTCCTCGGCCGCGCGTTGAGCCTTGAGGGCCTCGTCCTTGCCCTCCAGGACGATCTCTTTCTGCTTGGCTCGAGCCTCGGCGACGATGCGTTCCGCGTACGAATCGGCGTGCTTCACCCGTGAAGCCGCGATCATCCGGCGCGCCGCGTAGCCGAGCACCACGCCCGCTGCGGCGGCAACGACCGCCACGACGGGAATGAGGATGGCGTCTGGCAATCCTGGCTCCTCCGAGATGGAGCCCGCATTGGGCATGTGGGCGCCCGTGGGGGCGCGTGAGTTCGTCGTCATCTGCCCCGCCGCGAGCACCGATTGGTTAAGTCGCGGTCAAAGGGCTTGGCCGAGTGTAGCGCAACTTCCGGTCAGGCACGCTCGCGCGAGCAGGCTCGCGGGGCGCGTCCGCGGGTCAGGTCGCGACGACGCGCCCGATGAGGCGGACCATCTCCAGGTCTCGAGGCAGGAAGTCCTGGAACATGATTCGCTGCGCTCCGGCCGCTTCCAGGGCGCGGATTCGCTCCCACGCTTCGTCCGGGGTGCCAATGACCCAGCGCTTGCGCCGCTCGGCGAGCCACGCCTCGGCATCGGCGCCGGCACCGGTCATCTCGAGGAGAGCGCGAACCCGGTCGGTCAGCTCCCGTTCGGTGCCCGCGATCAGGACGCCGACCATCGCGGAGTAGACCACGCTCTCCGGGTCGCGGCCCGCGGCGCGGCACGCCCGCCTGATGTTGGCATACGCCGGGGCGAGCACCTCGGCAGACGCCGAGGTGCGATTGAACTCGTCCCCGTAGGTCGCCACCAGGCGGGCGAGGCGAGGTCCCCCGTCGCCGCCCAGGATGAGGTGCGGGTGGCGTCCTCCGCCGAACGTGGGCCGAGGCCGGAAGTGTGACCCGCGCACCTGCCAATGGGCGCCCTCGAACGTCCAGCCATCGGGCTCGGTCCATAGGCCGTGGATGATCGCCAGGCTCTCCTCGAGCATGTCGAAGCGCTCACGCAGGCTGGGGAATGGAATCCCGAGCTGCGCGTGCTCCTGCTCGTTCCATCCGGCTCCGAGTCCTAGTTCGACGCGACCACCGCTCATCTCGGCGACGGTCGTGACGACCTTCGCCAGGCTGCCGGGGATTCGGAAGGTCACCGGCGAGACCAGCGAGCCGAGCCTGATCGTCGTGGTGTCGCGTGCCAGGCCGGCCAGCGTCGCCCAGGCGTCGGTGGTCGGGAGGCCGGACGCGCCCGGGAAGGACGTGTAGTGGTCGGAGCGGAAGAAGGCCTCCAGGCCCGCCTCCTCCGCCGTCCGGGATAGGCCGAGGATCTCCTCGTAGGCGAGCCCCTGCTGGGGCTCGACCATCAGGGCGAAACGCATGCCCCTAGCCTAGCTGAGCCTGCCGTGTCGCAGTCATTCCGCGAATTCGTCGCCTTCGGCGTCCGCGCCCTCCTGCGCCATTCGCAGCGCGGAGCGCACGGCGTCCGGACCGAACCCGCGCCGGGCGAGGAACATGCCGAGCCGCTGGAGCGCGGCGCGGTCTTCCGGAACGGGGCGTCCACGCAGGTGCTGCGCGAGGGCAACCGTGGCTCGGTCCTGTTCGCTGCGAGGGAGGCTCGCGTCGGGGTCTGACCGCGATCCGCCGCCCTCCTGCTCGAGGGCTTCGAGCTCCTCGCGCAGGGCCTCGATCACGTCGCGGCCGATCCCGTGCTGTCGGAGCTCCGCCTCGACCAGGCGACGGCCGCGAGGCGCGTGGCGATCGCGCTGCTCCAGCCACCAGCGCGCGAAGACGAGGTCGTCGACGAACCCCAGCTCCTGCAGGCGAGTGAGCGTGGCCTCGACCACCTCATCGTCGGCACCGGCCTTCCGCAGGCGGCGCGCAACCTCCCAACGGCTGCGCGGCCGTGCCCCGAGGAAATGGCCGGCGAGCTCGAACGCCCGCTCACGGCCGGGAGGCTCGCGCTCCGAGGCGGGTCGCCGCGCTCCTCGCACCGCCGGGGGGCCTACTCCGCCTCGCTGACCCCCTCGACCCCGACCTCGATCGAGGCGACCTTACCGCGGATCTCATCCTCGATCTTGCCGGCGATCTCCGCGTTCGTCTTCAGGAAGTCGCGGGCGTTCTCACGCCCCTGGCCCAGCCGCGTCTCGCCGTAGTTGAACCAGGCGCCGGTCTTGGACAGGATGCCTGCCGCAATGCCGACATCGAGGAGGCCGCCCTCGCGGCTGATCCCCTCGTTGTACATGATGTCGAACTCGGCCATGCGGAACGGCGAGGCGACCTTGTTCTTCACGACCTTGACGCGAGTCCGGGAGCCGACCGCATCGGTCCCTGTCTTGAGGGTCTCGATGCGGCGAATGTCCATGCGGACGCTGGCGTAGAACTTCAGGGCTCGGCCACCGGGCGTGGTCTCCGGGTTGCCGAACATCACCCCGATCTTCTCGCGAAGCTGGTTGGTGAAGACGAGCGCCGTGTTCGAGCGGTTGATCGCCCCCGTCAGCTTGCGCAGGGCCTGGCTCATGAGCCTGGCCTGGAGGCCCATGAAGCTGTCCCCCATCTCCCCCTCGATCTCGGCACGCGGGACCAGGGCGGCGACCGAGTCGACGACCACCACGTCGACGCCGTTGCTGCGGATCAGGGTCTCCGCGATCTCGAGGGCCTGCTCGCCGGTGTCCGGCTGGCTGACCAGCAGCTCGTCGACGTTCACGCCGACGTTCTTGGCATAGCCGGGGTCCAGCGCATGCTCCGCATCGATGAAGGCAGCGACGCCGCCGTTGCGTTGGGCGTTGCCGATGATGTGATAGCAGAGCGTCGTCTTGCCGCTCGACTCCGGCCCGTAAATCTCCGTGATCCGGCCGCGGGGCACACCGCCCACCCCGAGCGCCAGGTCGAGGGCCACCGAGCCGGTGGGAATGACGTCCACGGCGATGGCGCCGCGGTCGCCGAGTCGCATGATGGCCCCGCGGCCGAACTGCTTCTCGATCTGGAGGATGGCGGCGTCGACCGCGCGTCCTCGGTCGCCGTTGCGATCGGCGCTCTTCTGGACCACCGGGGCATCCATCTGGTCTCGGACTCCTTCCCTCATGGCTCCCGGCGGGCGGTTGGGCTCACTCGCTCGGGCCGGGCTCGCTGCGCGGCTTGCGCCTTGGTTTGATCAGCTCGACCGACATCGGCGCTTCATACGTGGATCCCGATGGCGGCTGGATCTTGGGTGCCTTCTCCTTGGGCTTGCGCTTCTCCTGATGGCGCGGTCGATCTCGGCCCTTGCCCATTGGTGTCGCACCTCCGATCGGAAGCCGGTCGAGATGGTCCTCAGCCTCGCCGAGGGGCCCTTATCGGCCCGTTATCGGCGGCTTAGCACTCGGCCCGGCGTTTCGGTAACGCGCCGCTACGGTGTTGTGGAGCGACCCGAAGGATCCATCTGCCAGTGCGGCGCGGATCCCCCGCATCAGGTCCAGAGTATAGGTGACGTTGTGGACCGTCGCGAGGCGATAGGCGAGCAGCTCCTCCGCCCGAAAGAGGTGCGCGAGATAGGCTCGCGAGTGGTTCGTGCAGGTCTCGCAGCGGCATCCGGGGTCGGCTGGTCGGGGGTCGTCCTGGAAGGCCGAGTTGCGCAGGTTCAGGCGGCCCGCGCTGGTCCAGAGCTGTCCGTTGCGGGCCACGCGCGTCGGCAGGACGCAGTCGAAGAGGTCAATGCCGCACGCGACCGCCGTGAAGAAGTCGAGCGGTGAGCCGACGCCCATGAGGTAGCGCGGCCGTTGGTCCTCGCCGAGGGTGTCCGCGACGACGTCGAGGGTGGCCGCCATCTGGTCCTTCGACTCCCCCACCGACAGCCCGCCGATGGCGATCCCATCGAATGGGAGCGCCGAGATCGCCTCCGCGGACCGCGTCCGCAATCCGGGGTCGATCCCGCCCTGGACGATCCCAAAGAGCGCCTGGTCGGGGCGCGCGTGCGCGGCCAGCGAGCGCGCCGCCCAGCGATGGGTGCGCTCCATTGCCTCTCCCACCTCGGCCAGCGGCAGGGTCGGGTCCACGAGCTGGTCGAACGCCATGGCGATATCGCTGCCGAGCAGCTCCTGGATCTCGACCGCACGCTCCGGGGTGAGCCGATGCGGCGAGCCATCGAGATGGCTGGCGAACGTGATCCCGTCCTCGTCGAGCTGACCGAGGTGCCCCAGGCTGAACACCTGGAAGCCGCCCGAATCGGTCAGGATCGGACCGTCCCAGCTCATGAACCCGTGGAGCCCGCCCAGGCGGGCGATCCGTTCGGCACCCGGCCGCAGGCTGAGGTGGTACGCGTTGCCCAGGATGACCTGTGCGCCTGCCGTGCGCAGGTCACCGGGGGTGAGGCTCTTGACCGTGGCCTGGGTGCCCACCGGCATGAACTGCGGCGTGTCGATGGTCCCGTGTGGTGTCACCAGCCGTCCGAGCCGCGCGCGCCCTACCTCCGTCGGGCTGGACGTGAAGCTGACTGGCTGGACCATCGCCGCCGAGGATAGTCCGCCATCGGCCGCCTCGACCTCGCCAGCGCCGCGCCGATCGGCTACCGTTTCCCGACCGGAGGTGACGTGTGCGACTGGCCGATTGGCCGCGAATGCCATTCCTGAGCGAGGAGCTCTGCGGCTGGATCAACGAGCACCTCGCCACGCTCGGCGTGGAGGAGATCGCGATCTACGCGGTCGAGGATGGACCCGATGATGACGGGAGGCGTGTCCTCGTCGCCACCGAGATCGGGCTGCTCGACTACCGCTATGGACCGCGCGCCTCGACGGCTCGCTTCGCAATCGAGGGCCGCGTCCTGCCCTGGCAGACAGTCCGCGGGGTGGACCTCCAGGTCGAGACCTTCCGCCTCTGGGCGCTCGAGCACCGGACCCGCTGGTCGCTGGCCATCGGCCACCCGGAGTTCCGCGCCGGCTCCGAGGATCCGCAACTCGGCCGTGCCCTCGCCGACTTCGCCAAGGTGGCCGTGATCATGGCCGAGCCGTCCGGTGGGCCTCCGCCCCCGGATGAGCCGATGCCCGAGGAGGCCGCCCCGCAGGCGACCCCAAGGATCGTCCCGACGGTCCGGCCCATCGTTTCGGAGGCTGTCGGTCCGGGGATCAGCCCGGGTGTCACACAACCAGCATCGCGTCCCCAAAGCTGAAGAACCGGTAGCCGCCGTTGAGCGCGGCTCGGTACGCATCCAGCAACGTGTCGCGGGCGGCGAACGGGTCGGCCCCTTCCATCCCGTCCCCGACGAAGGCGGTCACCAGCAACAGCAGCGAGCTGCGCGGGAGGTGGAAGTTGGTGATCAGCGCGTCAACGGCGGCGAAGCGATGCGGCGGGGTGATATAGAGATCGGTCCAGCCTGATCCGGAATCTTCCTGACGAGCGGCGGTTTCCAGGACCCTGACGCTCGTGGTCCCGACCGCCACGATGCGACCGCCGTTCGCGCGCGCCTGGAGGAGCGCCGCGCGCGTTTCCGCCGGTATCTCGTACCACTCGGTGTGGATCCGATGCTGATCCACGAACTCGCCCTCCAGCGGCCGGAACGTGTCCAGCCCCACGTGCAGGGTTAGGCTCGCGCGCCGGATCCCCCGCGCCTCGAGCGCCGCGAGCAGGTCCGGGGTGAAGTGGAGGCCGGCGGTCGGGGCTGCCGCGGACCCTGGTGGTCGCGAATAGACCGTCTGGTAGCGCTCCGCCGGCGCCGAGCGGTCGCGGATATACGGCGGCAGCGGCATCTCGCCGGAGCTGGCCATGACCGCGACCGCGTCGCGTTCGAAGGTCACCTGCCGGGTGCCGTCCGCCACTCGACCGCCCACCACGACGCCGTCGCCGCTGGCCAACACGACCCGCTCACCAACTCGCATCCGGCGCGAGGGGCGGACTAGCGCCTCCCAGCCCGCGCCGCCAAGCTCGCGCAGCAGGAGGATCTCCGCAGCTCCCCCGCCGGGTCGCGTCCCGCGCAGGCGCGCGGGGATGACGCGGCTGTCATTGACGACCAGCAGGTCGTTCGGACGCAGCCACTCCCCCAGGTCCCGAAACGTGACGTGGCTCAGCGTCGACCTGCCTGGGCGCGAGCGCGCGCGGTCGAGGACGAGCAGGCGCGAGGCGTCCCGTGGCTCGGTGGGAGTCTGGGCGATCGCCGTCTCCGGCAGGGCGTAGTCGAAGTCATCGACCCGCAGGCGTAGGCGAGCACCACGGTCGCGTGGAGGCATGCCGGACAGCGTAGCGCCCGGCCGAGTGACCCGGCCGGGCGCCATCGGTCCAGGAAGGTCCCTACTTGATGAGGCTGGTGATGTAGTCCTGGGCGTAGAACACGGCGAACGCTGCCGCGACGACCCACATCAGCCAATGGACCTGGCTCGCCTTGCCCCTGACGACCTTGATCAGCACCCAGCTCATGAAGCCGGCACCGATGCCGATCGAGATGTCGTAGGTGAGCGGCATGAGGATCATGGTCAGCAGTGCGGGCAGGCCGTCCTCCACGTCGCCGACCGGGATGTCCTTGACGAGGGTGAACATCAGGTACCCGACCAGCACCAGGGCGGGTGCGGTGGCCTGTGGCGGAACGATCCCGGCGATCGGCGAGAGGAAGACGGCGAGGAGGAAGAGCACACCGGTCACGACCGATGCGAAGCCGGTCCTGGCGCCATCGGCGACGCCCGCGGCGCTCTCGATGTAGGTCGTGTTCGAGCTGACCCCGCCCAGGCCGCCGAACATGGCCGCGAGGCTGTCCACCAGGAGGACCCGCCCGACGCCCGGCACCGAGCCATCCTCATTGGCCAATCCGGCCTCGGCGGCCACCCCGGTCACCGTCCCCATCGTGTCGAAGAAGTCGGTGAGCATGATCGCGAAGATCGTGAGCACCGCCACCAGCAGCGGCAGCTTCGACGAGTCGAAGACCTGGCCGATGTCGAACTGCCCCAGGGTGGCGAAGTCCGGTGTGGCGAGCAGCTTGCTGGCGTCGGGGATCGACGTCACGCCGGTGACAAGGGCCAGGATCGTCGTCAGCAGGATGCTGATCACGAGGGCGGCCTTGATCCGCATCACGTAGAGGACGATGGTGATGAGCAGACCGGCCAAGAACACCCACTGGCCCTTCTCAACCGGGAGCGAGTACGTGACGAGGGTTCCGGCCCCGGCCTTGATCAGGCCACCATTGGCGAACCCGATGAAGAGGATGAAGAGACCGATGCCGACGCCGATGGCGCGCTTCAGCGCCAGTGGCACGGCATTCATGATCGCCTCTCGCAGGCCAACCAGGACCAGGATGGTCACCGCCAGGCCTTCGAGGACGATGACGCCCATCGCGCCGGCCGGAGAGAGCCCTCGGCCGGTGAGGCTGAACGCGACGATTGCGTTGATTCCGAGGCCCGCAGCCAGGGCGAACGGGTAGTTGCCGACCACGCCCATCAGGATCGTGAAGATGCCGGCGATCAGTGCCGTCCCGGCAGCCAGCGTCACGGTGGTGAAGTGAGGATCGGTCTGGTGGTTGGCCGCGAAGCCCGAGGTCAGGATCGAGCCGTTCACGAAGATGATGTAGGCCATCACCATAAACGTGGTCAGCCCGGCACGTGCCTCCGTCCCAATGTCGGTCCCCCGCGCGCGGAACTTGAAGAATGACGCGATGGCGTCCACCGATAGGTGCCCTCCGCTCCCGGTGCTGCGTGGCCGCTGGCAGATCCGCGCTCTCTGGGCGCGACGCGACCCGCGCGGATCGTAGCCGCTCAGACCGCGGCCGCTATGCCTGTTTCCGCACGTCGACATCGCGAGTCACGACGTCCGTGACTCCCTCCCTATCGCCGCGCGAACAGGTTCCAGAGCACGGTCAGCACCAGCGAGACAAGGATCATGGTTGTCAGCGGGAAGTAGAAGCCGCCGTTCTTGCCGGTGATCGCGATATCGCCCGGCAGCCTCCCGATCGGCAGCCGGATGCCGAAGACGGCGAGCCCGCCGACCACGACCAGCATGAGCCCAAGGCCCAGGAGGAGGCGGCCGAGCTCGGGGCTCATTCCGGCTTGATCGCGCGAAGGTGCAGGAAGAGCGGGATGCGCTGCCAGCGGTCGCCCGGAGGAGCGGTGTCATCGGCAATCTCGACCATCCGTTCGATCAGCAACCCCGCGGACTCGAGGGCAGCGACATACTCCTGCAAGGGGCGGTGGTAGCTGCTGAAGGTCATCTGCAGCCCATCGCGCTCGACGGCATCTGCATACCGACGGGCCTCGAGGTACGAGCCGCGAATGATGAACGGTGCACCTGCGCTCCGATCCTCGAATCGGCCGGCGGAGTTGATCGGATGCACGATCGCGAGGCAGACGTGGCCGCCCGGCGCGAGCACGCGGGCCATCTCATGGGTCGATCCGGCTAGGTCGTCGACGTCCTGCAGGGACATGAAGGCCGTGACGATGTCGAACGACGCGTCTGCGAACGGCAGCTGTGCGGCATCCGCGACGCGATAGTCACCTTCCGGGTCGATCTCGCGAGCGTGGCGGATCAGCGTCGGCGATCCATCCACGGCGACGACCGGGTAACCCATCGCCGTCAAATCGCGCGGCAGGCGCCCTTCTCCACTTCCGACATCCAGCAGCGTGGCAGGTGGTGCCGGGACGAGCGCCATGAAACGGTCTCGGTGGAACTGCCAGTAGCTGTCGTGGCCGGGGGCTCGCGCCCAGGCGACCCACTTCTCCGCTTCCGCTTCCCACGCGTCGCGCAGCGTTACCTCGCGCTTGGGCATGAGCGTCTAGCGGTCGAAGAGACCCGGCTGCTGTGGGCGCGGCTGAGCCGATGCCCCCGATCCCGTCGGCGTCAGCCCCAGGTGCTCCCACGCGCCGGCGGTGAGCTGGCGCCCGCGCGACGTGCGGGCCAGCAGACCGGTCTGCATCAGGTACGGCTCGATGACGTCCTCGAGCGTCTCGACCGGCTCGGAGATCGTGGCGGCCATGGTCTGGAGGCCCACCGGCCCACCGGCATGGTGCTCGGCGATCGCCCGAAGCAGCTGGCGATCCATGGCATCGAGGCCGCGGTCGTCGATCTCCATCAAATCGAGCGCCGCCCTCGCGAGCTCACCAGTCACGGCACCGTCCCCCGCCCCGCGGACCTGGGCGAAGTCGCGGACGCGTTTCAGCAGCCGGTTGGCGATCCGCGGCGTGCCCCGGCTGCGGCGCGCCACGATCTCGGCAGCATCCGAAGCGAGGTCGATCTCCAGGATCCCGGCGCTGCGGCGCACGATCTGCTCCAGCTCGGGCTGGGCGTAGTAGTCGAGCCGGTAGGTCGCGCCGAATCGATCCCGGAGTGGCCCGGTGATGCTTCCCACCCGCGTCGTGGCGCCGATGACGGTGATGTGCTCGATCTGGAGCCGCACCGTCCGCGCGCCCGGCCCCTTGCCGAGGACCACGTCGAGGGCAAAGTCCTCCATGGCCGGGTAGAGGATCTCCTCGACCGCGTGGCTCAGCCGGTGGATCTCGTCGATGAACAGGAGGTCGCCCTTGCCGAGCGCGGTGAGGACCGCGGCGAGGTCCCCTGCCCGCTCGATGGCCGGACCCGAGGTCGTGCGAATCTGGGCGCCGAGCTCCGCTGCGACGATGTTCGCGAGGGTCGTCTTGCCCAACCCGGGCGGTCCGTAGAGGAGGATGTGGTCGATCGGCTCGGACCGATGGCGGGCGGCGTCGATGAGGATCGCCAGGTTCTCCTTGACCCGCTCCTGGCCGGCGAACTCGTCCAGCCGTCGTGGCCGGACCGTCGACTCGAGCGCCAGCTCCTCCGGAGCGACCTCCGCGGTCGTGGAGCGCTCGATGGTCATGCCGGGGAGAAGCGCCGCGACGAATCGAACATGTGAACGATTCTACCCGTGCTGGAAGAGCGGTTCGTGCGACATCGGTCCATATACTGGCGCTCAAATGCGGGATCCGAAGCGGGAACAAGAGGCGGTCGCCGCGATCGCAAGGGCGATGGTCAAGGGCTGGCCCGCGCGGATGGTCGGCAAGGCGGCACCTGGCTGGGCGCAGGTCCTGCTGGTCGCTTTGCGCATGGATCCGCGCGGCCGCGATGCCGTCGTCGCCGCCCTCCTCGATGAGCCACCCCTGGCAGCGGCTCTCGAGCGCGCCAGACTGCCACAGGGCAGGGATGCAGCGGCAGTCGCCAGGCACGTGCTGGCGACGCTCGCCGGAGAGCAAGGCGTGTGACGAGCGTATTCCCGAGTGACTCGATGGCCATGACGGTGCTGCTCGTCGTCTCGGATCTCGCCGAGTCGGTGACCTTCTATCGGGACGTCCTGGGGGCGACGCTCTACCGCGAGTACGGCGGCACCTCGGCCGTGTTCAGCTTTGCGGGCACCTGGATCCTCCTCGTGACCGGTGGTGCGCCGACCCCGGACAAGCCCGACGTCACGTTCGCACCGCCCGAGGATCCCCGGCGTGTCGACCACGAGTTCACGATCCGCGTCCCGGACTGCCAGCTGGCCTACGACACCCTCGTCGCGCGGGGCGCGACCTTTCTCACCCCACCGGTGGACTGGGGCGGCGAGATCCGCGCGTTCTTCAGGGACCCGGACGGTCACCTCATCGAGATCAGCGAAGCACGACCCGCCTCGTGAAAGCGCCGGATCGCGCCGATGTCAAGGTCTTCGCCTCCGCCGCCGAGTTCCGCCGTTGGCTGGAGACGAACCACGCGACCGAGCGGGAGGCGTGGATCGGGTACTACCGGAAGGGCGTCCCGAAGCGGTCGATCAGCTACCCGGAGGCCGTGGAAGAGGCGCTCTGCTTCGGGTGGATCGACGGGATCGGCTACCGGATCGACGACGAGGTGACCGCCAACCGATTCACGCCGCGCACGAAGCGCAGCACGTGGAGCGCGGTGAATGTCCGAAAGGTCGGCGAGTTGCGGGCGGTAGGCCGCATGCACCCCGCGGGGATGGCCGCCTTCGAGGCGCGGACCGCGGACAACACGGGGATCTACTCGTACGAGAACCGCCCGCCCGACCTGCCGGAAACCTACCTTCGCCGCCTGAAGGCCGATGTGGCGGCGTGGCGCTACTGGCAAGCGCAGACGCCCGGCTACCGACGCGGTGCGACCTGGTGGGTGGTCAGCGCCAAGCAGGAGGCGACGCGGGAGCGACGCCTGGCCACGCTCATCGAGGACTCTGCAGCCAGCCGGATGATCAAGCCGCTCGCGTATGGCCGTGATCAGCGGCGAAACTGAGGCTGATCTCTTCGCACGCCAGGCAGAGGCGGCGGCCGCGGGGCGGCGGTGCGTCGTGGGAGGACTGGTGCGCAATCACCAAGGCAGGGTCTTCGTCCATCGCCGCGGCCCAAACCGCACCTTCCTTCCGAACGGGTGGGACGTGCTGGGGGGTCATGTCGAAGCGGGTGAAACCCTGCTCGCCGCACTGGCGCGCGAGATCGAGGAAGAGAGCGGATGGCGGCTGGTGGGCGCGCCCCGGCTGATCCATGTTGCCGATTGGGAGACCGTGGAAGACGACGTGCCGAACCGCCGCCGCGAGTTCGACTTCCTCGTCGACGTGGCGGGTGACCTGGAAAAGCCGAGGCTCGAATGGCCGCAGCACACGGAGTACACGTGGGTGGGCCGAGCGGACCTGGGACTCCTCGATGAGAACGCTGGAAGGGACGGCGGTATCGTCCGCCGCATCGTCGAGCTCGCACTCGATGCGGGTCCCGCCGTGCCCCCGGGCTAGGGCGGCGCTCGGCACCGCGCGGGCTAGGCCTGCAGGAGGGCCACGAGCGCCGCGCCGGCGGCGATGCCGATGATCCCCAGGCGCTGAAGGGTCCGCAGCCGCTCACCAAACAGGAAGACAGCGCCGACCGCTGCAACAGCTGCGAATTGCGACGCGAGCACGGCGGTGACCGCGATATCTGAACGGGCGCCGACTCCCAGGCCGAAGAAGCCGATCACCTCGGCGAGCCCGGCCACGAGGACCGTTGGCACCGCGCTGCGGGAGAGACGCAGGCGGCGCGTGAGTGCCAGGGGCGCGGCGACCAGGGTCGCCCCAGTCACCCGCGGCGCCAGCATGGCCCAGGCAACCGGGAGCGAGCGACCGATCCGTGCCGTGGCGTAGAGGCTGATCCCAAAGGCGATGGCTGCGGCGATGGCAAGGAGGACGGACAAGGCCCAGGTCCGCGCATGACTGCCCCCGGATTCGTACCGGTCCCCGCCCGCCGATTCGGGCGCGGCCGCCGTCAACGCGCCGCCGACCACGACGAGACCCAAGGCCCCACCGAGACCTGGCGAAAGGGAGCCCCCGGCAAGGACTGAGATCACCGCAGCGATGGCGCCTTCGGCCGACACGAGCGGGGCGACGACGCCCACCTGGCCGACCCGCAGGGCGGTGTACGTCAGGAGGAGGCCCACCACGTTGCCAATGCCGGCTGCCGCGAGCCATGGCAGCGCAGCGGCCGTCACGCCGCTGACATCGCTCGCTGCTGCGACGACGGCAATGGGTAGGCCCACCAGCACCACCCAACCGACGGTCGGAACCGCGCCGATCAGCCGGCTCGATCGGGTCGAGGCAAGGGTCGACGCGGCGAAGGCAAGTGCTGCCACGCCGCCGCCGATGATCGCCAGCATCAGGCAAAGAGGTCGTTGGCGGCGGTGACCACGCGATACAGGACGGCGAATCCGTCGCGATACGTTCCGCCCGCGAGCGCCGTTGCGCGCGCGAGCTGCTGGAGGCGCAGGAGGGTTGCGAGCGGTTGGATCGGCTCGTCGGCTTCCTCGCCCTGGGTGACGTCCAGCTCCACCAGCGTCATCTGCATCGTCTCGACCTCGGAGCGGAGTCGGTCGAAATACCCATGAGCAGCATCGGTGTGCTGCTCGCCATTGACCAGGATCACGGCATCCTCCGGCACTGCGGCCTCGACGAGGCCGTGCCTGAACTCGCTTGGCGTGGTCCCCATGGCCGGTCGCAGGACCTTCTCGTGCCAGAGCAGCGCCCCGGCCTGCGCGATCCCAAGGGCGGCACCGAACCCCAGGATCCACACGTGTCGAGCCTCGCTCAGTGCATGCCCAGGGGCGATGACCTCCGGCCATGAAGCGACGACCGCATCGAGTCGACGTCGAACACGTTCGATCTTGCTCGCCGTGGAGCCGAGGGAACCGCTCAACGCAAGCAACCCGGCGAGGGTTGCGAGCTCCGACTTCGTCGCTGCTCCCCGCTCCTCGCCGCTCGCGATGGGAACCACGAGGGTGGCAGCCGTGGCCAACGGCGAGTCGGAGCGCGCTGTCAGGGCCAGCACCCCCGCCCCGGCGTCATGGGCCCTTCGCGCAGCGGCAAGCGTCTCCGGACTCGTCCCCGACTGAGAGATGGCGAATACGAGATCAGCGTCGCCGAACGGCAGGCCATCGAAGTCACCGAGCGCGGCTTCAGTCGATTGGCGCACGACGAGACTGGTGGCGGCTGGCAGCCGAGCCCGCCATATGGCGGCAGCGATCTGGCTTGTAGCGAGGGACGCGCCCGTTCCGAGCAAGACGATGCGTCGCGATCGCGACAGCATCGATGCGACCTGTGGCCGAAGGTCTTCCACGACGGCGAGGGTCTTGGCGACAGCTTCCGGCCCTTCGGCAATGTCGCGTCCCATCTCGTCCGGCCCGTCCGGCTCGGCCGCCGCGAGACGGTCATCCTGATGGTTGCTTGGCACTGACGCCTTGGACATGGTCACCCCTTCACTCCGCCGGTTGCGAGCCCGGCAACGATGTAGCGCTGGAACGCGAACGCGATGAGCACCGGTGGCAACGCGGCGATGACCCCGCCGGTCGCCAGCAGGCCGAAGTCGATGCCGTGCCGCCCGATGAAGTCGTTGATCGCCACGGGCAGCGTCTTCGAGGCATTGGTCTGGGTCATGATCAGGGCATAGAGGAACTCGTCCCAGGCCATGAGGAAGGCGAGGAGCGCCGTGGAGAGCAGGCCGGGCAACGCCACGGGCACGATCACTCGCCAGAGCGCGCCGAGCCGAGAGCAGCCGTCCACCCGCGCGGCGTCGTCCAGGTCAGACGAGATCGTCCCGATGTACCCGCGCATGATCCAGACCACGAACGGGGTCACGAAGGACGAATAGATGATGATCAGTGCCAGCGGCGTGTCGCGCAGCCCCAGGGCGCCCATGATCTGGTAGAGCGGCAGGATGAGCGCGATCGGCGGCAGCATGTAGGTGGCCATGAACGCGAGGATCAGCCAGCTGCGCCCCGGAAACCGCAGCCGGGCGAAGGCGTAGGCGGCCAGGGTTCCGACCACGAGCGAGACGCCGGTCACCGAGGACGCGATGATCGTGCTGTTGATCATCGCCGCGCGAAATCCCTCCGCGTTCTCGTCAGGCGAGCTCCCAACCGTGAGTGCCGCGAAGCGGTCGAGCGAGATGTGCTCGGGGATCCAGCGCAGCGGGCGGGCCAGCAGGTCGACCGGGGCCGCGACGCTCGAGATCACGAGCCAGGCGAAGGGCGCCAGGATGACGACCAGCGCAATGAGCATGCCCAGGTACAGGAAGCCGCCTCGAACCGTCCGGCGGGGGTTGAGGCGACGGCGACGAGGCTGGACGACGCTTCGCGGCGTCGCAATGGTCCGGGTGCTCATGTGGTCTGCCCCATTCGGCCGAGCAGGCGCAGGTAGATGGCGGCGAGCACCATGATCACCAGGGCGATGAGGTAGCCGAGCGCTGCCCCGCGCCCGAAGTCGAACCCCTGGTAGGCGGTCTGGTACGCGTAGATGGCGATCGTCTGGGTCGAGTTTGCGGGACCGCCGTGGGTCATGATCCAGATGAGGTCGAAGACCTTGAACGCCTCCATGGTTCGCAGCACGAGGACGATCAGGACCACGGGCATCACGAGCGGCAGGAGGATGTGCCGGAAGACCTGCAGGGGTCCCGCTCCGTCGACCCGTGCCACCTCCACGATCTCGCGGTCCACCGATTGGAGGCCGGCGAGCAGGAGGATCGCGACGAGCGGGGTGAGCTTCCACACGTCAGCCACGATCACCATCCACATGGCGAGGTCGCTGTTCGAGAGCCATGGCTGGTAGCTACTGGTGACCCCGGTCTGGGTCAGGAGTGCATTGAGCGCCCCGTATTCCGCGTTATCGATCCAGCGCCACATGAGCGCGTTGACGATGGTCGGCAGGGCCCAGGGCAGGATGATGATCGTCCGCAACAGCCAGCGGAACCGAAGCGGCTGATCCATGAGCAGGGCGAGGCCCATCCCCAGGCTGAGCTCCAGCCCTGTGGAGACGATCGTGAAGAAGAGGGCGCGACCGGTGGCTGCCCAGAAATCCCCGCTCGTGAGCTGCGACAGGTAGTTGTCCAGGCCGACGAATGGCTCGACGCCCGGACGAGTGAGCTGAATGTTGAACAAGCTCATCCAGAGCGCCCGCCCCAACGGGACGACCACCACGAGCAGGATGACGAGGGCGGCGGGGGCCACGAAGGCCGCCGCCACCCACGATTCGGGCCAGGCCCGGTTCGATCGCGCGCTGCGCGCGCGGGCGAGGAGAGCCACGCCTCTGTCAGTGCGCAGACGTGTCCGTTGGGCGAGCTACTTCTTCAGATCTGGGAGCTTTGCCGCAACCTCATCCAGCGCCTGCTGTGGGGTCTTCGTCCCCTTCAGCGCCTCCTGGATGGCAACCTGCAGCGCGGTCGACAGCTTCGTGTAGTACGGGACGATGGGACGTGCCACGAGGCCCCCGAAGGCGTTCTTGGCGGCGGTCCAGAACTCCGGGTTGACCTTCGTGAGATCCGTCTTGTCGAAGGAGGCCTTCCACATCGGGAAGGTGTTCGCGTCGTACTTCTCCTGCATCGGCTCGCTCGCCATCCAGAGGGCGAGCTTCAACGCCTCGTCAGGGTGCTGCGACTTGCTGGTGACGGCGATGCTCATCCCGCCGTTGACGCCCGCCGTTGGGGTGCTGGAGGTCCCGGGGGCGGCGGTGACCGCGATGTCGCCCGCGACCTTGGACTGGGTCTTGTCGTTCAGCACGTTGTAGCCGAACGTCCAGTTGAGCCCCATCGCCGCCTGGCCGGCCGCGATCGTGCTGTTGACATCGGCCTCCGTGAAGCCCAGCGAGGCAGGATTCGAGATCCCGTCGTCGATGGTCTGCTTCATGAACTGCAGGGCCGCGAGTCCGCCGCCCTTGTTGAAGGTGGCGTTCCCCTGGTCGTCGACGAAGGTCGCGCCTCCCATCACGCCAGCGATCTCTGCCCAGTCGCAGATGACCGCCTCGGCCTGAACCCAGCTCCAGACGAGCGGATACTGCACCAGGCCCTTGGCCTTGATCGCCTTGGCATCGGTCACGACTTCGTCCCAGGTCGTGGGTGCACTGGTGATGCCCGCATCGGCGAACATCTTCTTGTTGTAGAAGAAGAACTTCGTGTCGTTGATCCACGGCACGCCCCAGTACTTGCCCTTGTATCCGGCGGCGGTCCACGCGCTGTCGAAGACGCCGCTCTTGAAGTCGGCGGGGATCTTGGCGGTGATGTCGGTGACGATCTGGGCGTCCGCGAACTCAGCCGGCCACGGGGTGTCCATCAGCACCGTGTCGTACTGCCCATTACCGGTTGATTGGGCGGTGACGATCTTGTCGTGCAGCGATTCGTACTGGACGAACTCGGCATTGACCTTGATGGTCGGGTTCGCATTCTCGAATGCCTTGATCATCGCCTTGACTTCATCGTCGCTGTAGGCCGCCTGCTTCATCCAGATCGTGTTGAGCGTGACCTGGCCGCCACCTGAGCTGGCGTTGTTGCCGCCGGAGCAGGCGCTGAGCGCCACGATCAGGCAAGCCAGGAGGCCCGTAGATGCGCGTAAGCCGCCGTGCCCGTGACTGGTAACTCTCATCTCCGTTCTCCTATGGGCTGAGCCGAGAGCCCGGCTCGGGCATGATGGGCCGCCCCGTCATCCAGGGCGGCACGTGCGAGAAGATCTGCCCCGAGCAGTTCCGCGTCGGGGCCGAGACTGCCGAGGCGGATCTCCGGAACAAGTCCGACGAGCTCGGCAACTCGCCGTTGGAGTGCGCCGAGCAGGTGTGCCGCGTCGGCGGCCAGACCTCCCGTGAGGACCACGAGCTCCAGGTCTAGCAGCACGCTGAGGTTGGCGATGATGAAGGCCCATCCCTCCACGGCTCGATCCCGAATGGGTTGGAGCGCAGGATCGGCCAGAGCCTCGACCGTCATGACGCGGCGCAGAGGCAAGCCCCCGGGCCGGCCATCGGTCATGGCTGCGAGCGCTCCACCGCCTGCCAGCTCTTCGATCCAGGCATACCCATCCGGGGCTGCCGACGACGTTCGTCCCAACATGCCCGCATCGACCATTCGCAGGCGCTCGGACCACTCCCCGATTGAGGGTGCCCGCACGAGGAGCAGACCGACTTCGCCTGCCGCGCCGTGAGCGCCTCGGTACACCTCTTCATGCAGGATCAGGCCAAGGCCGATGTTCGTCCCGAGCGTCAGCACCGCGGCGTCCGAGAAGCCCCGCGCCGCCCCGAGTCGATATTCGGCCAGTGCAGCGAGGTTTGCATCGTTGTCGAGCGCGACCGGCGTGCCAAAGCCCGACGCGAACGCGTCGTGAAGTCCGACGCCCGCGGGAATCCCGAATTCGCGGGATTGGAGGACGTTCCCCTGGCGGTTCACGCTCGCGGCCAGGCCGATTCCGACCGCGAGCAGGGTGCGATGCCCCGCCGACTTGAGGAGGGCGGCCCCCATCGCGACGAGGCCGGGCACGATGCTGCCCTCGTTGTTGATCAGCTCGCGGGTCTGCCGATCGCTTCGTTCCGCCAGACGTCCGTTCGCCACCAGGGCAACACGCGTCCAGCTCGCACCAACGTCGACCGCCAGCGTCCGCCCGTCAGCTGGCATGGCCAGCGACCCCGGTCATCGAGAATGCGCCGAAGACGGCGGCTGGTGCGTTGCGACGCCGCGTGAGCTCGAGCGCAGCGGCGATGCCCCCGATCACGGTTGCATCGGACCCAAGGCTCGAGATCACCATGCGGGGCGAGGACGGCAGGCTGGGCGTGATGCGATCCGCGAGCTGATCGAGGTACGGGCCCAGCGCGCGCCCCACCCCACCTTCGAGAATGACGAGCTCTGGATCGACGATCGAGCAGACGGCCACGATCGCCATGGCGAGCCGATCCAGGAGTTCTTCCAGGACGGCCAATCCAACCTCGTCGCTACTCGCAGCGGCTGCGAGGACTGCCTCCGGAGTGATCTGCCCTGCGACCAGCTGCGACGAGCGGCTCCCCGCAACCAGTGCCTCCGCTCGAGCGGCGATCCCGGGCCCGGAAGCAACAGCCTCGAACGCACCGAGGGCGGCCGTGATCGGCCTGCGAAGGAGTTCACGTTCCAGGACGAGATAGCCCAGCTCGCCGGCCGCGTTGTGGCGACCCTTGAGCAGGCGGCCATCCGAGACGATCGCGGCCCCGGTACCGGTCCCGACCGAGAGCGTCACGAAATGGCCGATCAGGCGGCCGTCACCCCGCCAGGCGTGAGCCAGCGCGGCCAGGTTCACGTCATTGTCGACGACGAACGGGATGTCCACCGCCCTCGCCAGCCGGTCGACCACCGGGAAGTCGTCCCAGCTGAGGTACGGAGCATCGCGCGCCAAGCCGCGCTCCGGGTCCAGGATGCCGGGAATGCCCACCGCCAGGGCGACGACCGGCATGTGCCGCTCGCCCGCTTCGGTTCTCATGCCGTCGATCGCCGCCCTCAGGGTCGTGAACGCGTCGCCGGTCGAATGGGTCGATCGCACGTCCTCCGCGAGGATCGTCCCGGCGAGGTCCGCCACGGCGGCGTGGCAGCGGGTCCCGCCCAGGTCGACCGAGATGACAGCACCCGCGTCGCGGCGGTAGGACACGATGGCCCTGGGCCGTCCACCGCTGGATCGGCTCGATCCCGCATCGGCGACGAGCCCGTCCTCGCGAAGCCGATGCACGATGCGGCTCACGGAGGCCGGCGAGAGGCCGAGCTCGCGGGCGATGTCCGTGCGCGAGGTTGGGTCATGCTCGCGCACGTAGTCGAGGACGAGGAATTCGTTGACCTCGAGCATCGTCGCGTGGCGGACCGCGCGGGGACTTTCTTTCGGATAGAAAGTCATCGGCGAGACAATACACCGGCCCTCAGCGAGTGGATAGGCTGATTCGCGAAGAAGCCGTCGCGGATCCCCTTGCACGCCGTTTTACTGTCAGCGCGCCGTCCAGCCTCCGTCGACGAGGAGCGTCACGCCGGTGATCAGGGCGGCGGCCGGTGAAGCCAGGAAGATGACCGCACCAGCCACATCCATCGGCTCGCCGATCCGATGAAGCGCCGCGATGCGCTCCTTGACATCGGCTTCGAATATCGGATCGGCCAGATCCGGCGCGGTGCCATCGGTGCGTATGAAGGTCGGCGCCACGGCGTTGACCGTGATCCCGTAGGTCCCCCACTCCACGGCCAGGCACTTCGTCATGTGGGCCACCGCCGCCTTGCTCATGCAGTACACCGATTCGGTCGGGAGGGCGACGAAGCCGGCCTGCGAGCTCAGGGAGATGATGCGGCCGTATCCCTGTCGGATCATGGCTCGTCCGGCGGCCTGGCTCGCGAAGAAGACCCCCTTGACGTTCACGTCGAATGTCAGGTCGAAGTTCTCCTCAGCCACGTCCTCGGCGGGGGCGCTTGGACCAAGCCCGGCGTTGTTGACGAGGATGTCGAGCCGCCCGAAGGCCGTCATCGCGTGCTCCACGGCGGCGCTGATCTGGGGCAGTTCGCGCATATCCATCTGGAGCGGCACCGCTCGCCTGCCCATCGCCTCGATGAGCTGGACCAGGTCCTGTGCGGAGTGGGCATCTCTCAGACCCAGGGCCACGTCGGCGCCCGCGTTTGCGAGTGCCAGCGCCGTGGCGCGGCCCAATCCACGAGCGGCGCCGGTCACCAGCGCGGTTTGTCCCCTGAGGTCGAAACGGGGGAACTCCATTGAGGTGCCGCGGTCCACGTTGCTGCCCTCCAGTTGTATCGGCTGACGGCGTCGTTGCGATCTTGACGGCTCGGCTCTGGCAGCCGCACCGATTTCTCCAAGCGGGCGTTCGATGCACGCCACGTAATTTGCATGGATCCTGACCGATGAGCGCGGTACGCTGGCGCGTATGGAGCCGATGCTGCCCCTCGCATCGAGCGAAGCAAACGACGCCGCCTGGCGGGACATCCTCACGGGCACGGATCCCGGGCTGACGCAGGTGCGCAGAATCTTCTCCCGGATCCCCTCGAACCCGCGCTGCAAGATGTGCGCCTCGCCCTTCGGGGGCGTAGGAGGGGGCCTCATGCGCCTCTTCTGGCACGCGCCGCTGGCTCGTAACCCACTGCTCTGCCGCGCCTGCAGCAGCGTGATCAAGAAGCACCCGGGCGGAGCCGAGATCCAGATCTCGGTGTTGTTCGCCGACGTGCGGGGGTCGACGGGTCTGGCAGAAGAGATCTCCCCAGGCGAATTCCGCAACCGCCTGCAAGCCTTCTACCGTGTGGCGTGGGACGCCGTCACCAAGGAGGACGGCATCATCGACAAGTACATGGGCGACGGCGTCATGGCGCTCTTCATTCCCGGCATCGCCGGAGAGCGCCACGCAGCGCGCTCCATCGCCGCCGGGCGCGACCTGATCGACGGCATGGCGCGCCTCCCCGAGCCACGGCTGCCGGTCGGCGCGGGCATCCACTCCGGGTCCGCCTACGTCGGCATCATCGGCAACACGGCCGAGCACGACTTCTCCGCGCTCGGGGACGTGGTGAACGTCGCCGCGCGCCTGGGTTCGGTGGCTCGCGCCGGCGAGCTGCTCGTCTCCGCCGAGTCGGCAGCAGCGGCGGACCTGGCCGTGGAGGCAGCTCCGCAGGACCGACTCGAGCTCAAGGGCCGCCACGAGCCGCTCGAGGTCGTTCGGCTCTAGCGGAGAGTCATCGCAGGATCTCGACGATGTCGCCGTCCTGCATGGCGTGCTCGCGGCCGACGCGTTGCCCGGCGAAACGGGCCGACGGTCCCCACACCCGTGCCCCGGCGAGACTGGCCGCCAGGTCGTGGTGGACGGTGCCGGCAACGTCGGCGACGGTTGCGCCCGGCTCCAACGCGAGCGGCTCGGGCTCGATCGCGCCGACGTTGCGCAGGCGCACCCGGATCAGCCCCGTCAAGCGCCAGACAGCCTCGCGGAAGGCATCCAGGCTCGCCTCGTCGAGCACGGAGACTGGGACGACCGCCAGGTCGGGAAACGACCGCTCGATGGCACGAACTGCGGCACCATCGGTCTCATCAGCTCGGGTCGCCGCGATCATCGCCGGCTTCTCAATGCCGGCGGCTTCTACCTCGGCACGTACCACCCCGAGCCCCTCCGGGTCGTCAGCTGCCCGGGCGCAATACACGATCGCGTCCACGGAGCGCAGGACGCCGAGCAGCGCCCGACCGCCGCCCCGATCTTCCGCGGCGCCGATGATGAGGCCGGGGATCTCGACCAGCTGGACGAGCACGCCGCCGATCCGGGTCAGGGCAGGCACCGGCCGAAGCGTGGTGAACGGGTAGTCACCGGTCTTGATCTGGATCTCCGAAAGGGCCTGCAGCAGCGACGATTTGCCGACGTTCGGTGGCCCGACTAGCGCGACCTGGGCCGCGCCTTCTCGCCGCACGGCGATCGAGTCGCGGTGGACCGCGCTCGACCGAACTCGCGTGTCCTCGATCTCGCTGAGCAGCCACTTGCGCAGGTCCGCATACGGACCATTCCGATAGTCGGGCAGCTCCGCAAGGAGAGATCGGACCTCCCGGACGCGCTCACGACCCTCCTTGCCGACCAGGCGCCGCTTGGCCAGTTGGGCAAACGTGCGATGCGGCATCGGCATCGCTCACTCCTTTCGAACTCGCGGCGGACGTCGCAGGATGCGCAGCCCGAAAGCCACACCTCTACCTGCGTCCGTCTCGCCCCTTCCGTTGACGCTCTTGTTCGGAAGGGGCCGATCAGCCGTTGCGGTTCGAGATCAGGGCGAGCCAGGCGTCCTGGGGACGTCGGCCAAGCGATGAGGTCATGGCCAAGGCAGCGTACATCATCGTGCGGCGGTCACCGGGCGGGAGCGGGGCCGACGTGGGCGCCGGGCGACTCTGCGGTGACAGGCGCCGTTTGGCGTGCCATGAGGGGTTATCCTCGCGTCGTGCCGAAGACGAAGCCTGTGAAGCATCCACCCACCGACGAGCTGGCCAACGTGTGGCCTGATCCACCCGTGGAAGAGATCGGCTCGCCGACACGCAGCATCAAGAACAAGGTCTACCTCGCCGAGATGGCCAGGCTCCAGGTCGAGCTCGTCAAGTTGCAAGAGTGGATCAAGCACGAGGGGCTGCGGGTCGTCGTCGTTTTCGAAGGAAGAGACGCTGCCGGCAAGGGCGGGGCGATCAAGACCATCACCCTGCGCCTGAACCCCCGACACGCGCGGGTGGTGGCGCTTGGCATCCCCACCGAGCGGCAGAAGACCGAGTGGTATTTCCAGCGCTACGTCGAGCAGCTGCCCGCCGCCGGCGAGATGGTGCTGTTCGATCGCAGCTGGTACAACCGCGCGGGGGTCGAGCGGGTCATGGGCTTCTGCACCGAGGCGGAATACCAGGAGTTCCTGCGCTCGTGCCCGGAGTTCGAGCGAATGCTGGTCCGATCGGGCGTCCAGCTCATCAAGTACTGGTTCAGCGTGCGTGACGATGAGCAGGAGCGCCGCTTCCAGAGTCGGATTGACGACCCGACCAAGCGCTGGAAGCTGAGCCCAATGGACCTCAATGCCCGGTCTCGGTGGGTGGAATACTCCAAGGCCAAGGACGCCATGTTCGCCTCGACGGACATTCCACAGGCTCCGTGGTTCGTGGTCAACGCGGACAACAAGAAGCGCGCCAGGCTGAACGTCATCCATCACCTGCTCAGCCTGATCCCCTACAAAGACCTGACTCCGGAGCCGATCGTCCTGCCACCCCGAGAGCCAGACGGCGGCTATGTCCGCCCGCCGATCTCCGAGCAGCGGTTCATCCCCGAGGTCTACTGAGATCGACGCAGCTCCGTTCCCCAGCGCCGAAGACCTCGACCGCCTTCCGGCGCCGGCTTGCCAGGCTGAGCTGGTGTCACTGTTCGGCCGCGCACCGGGCTTCCTGGCGCGACTCGTCGAGACCCGGCCGTTCGGCACCGATGAGCAGCTCGTCTCCGCCGCGTACCAGCTCGGACGGGAGCTGCGTGATGCCGATGCGGTCGAGCTGGTCAACGCGCACCCCAGCCTGTCGGTCAACGGCGTGGCGCTCAACGCAGATCCCGCCGCCCGCTCCGATGAGGAGACGGATGAGGGGGAGCTCGCAGACAGCGCCTGGATCGACGAAGAGCTCACCGGCCTGAACGAGGTCTACGAGGATCGCTTCGGGTTCCCGTACACCGTCTTCGATACCGGTCGGCCCCGGGCCGAGATCATCCCGCTCCTCGAAGTTAGCCTGCGGAACGACCGTGATGTCGAGCTGAGGCGCGCCGTGGCCGAGTGCATCGCGGTCGCAGGGGATCGACTTCGCCGGCTGCGCCCAACTATCGAACCAGAAGGACCCGAAGACCCAGAGGGAGCCGCTTAGCCGATCGGCTCGCTGCGGCGGACCCGCTCCGCGAGCGCCTCGAGGACGCAGGACTTCACCGTGGGGAAGTCATCCATCAGCTGATGGAACTC
>JALYLB010000131.1 GCA_030774475.1 Chloroflexota bacterium
GGCCGGCTCCTCCGAGAGCCGGCCTTCCGCTTCCAGGCGGTGTCGTGAAATTGTCGGTGACGGCACGCACCGAGGTTGCGGTGACGAGTTGCGATGGGGCAATCGATCGTGCTACACCGGACCCTCACATCCGCGAAGCAGGCCCCGCCCGCTGAGAAGCGGATATCCGTGTATCCCGAGCGGAAGGAATGGATATGCGACACCGCAAGGTCTGGACCCTGGTGGCGGCTGCCCTGCTCCTCGCCATGGCGAGTGTCTCGCCCGCCCTGGCTACCAATCCGAAGGCGCAACCCCAGCTCATCAGTGACGCGACACTGAAGGCGCTGACGACCACCATCGGCGGGGCCAAGGTCCTGCCAACGACGCGCACCGTCGCTCACTGGTGGGGATCGACGCTGAATCCCGATGACGGGGTCACCTACGGATACAACATGGTTGGCGCCAACCCGAATACGTGTTCTGGCGACTGCTCGACCACGATCCAGGCGGACATCACCCCGATCAATGTCAACGTCGGTGGGTTGACCTTCAACGGCACGGACGTGCTCGCGGCGACCCTGGCATCGCCCCAGTTCGCGCTCAACGACTACGGATCCACGCCGTTCGCAACGGCCGGTGCGCCGAACCTCCCGCGTGGCGCAGGCGGGGTACTATCCCAGGGCGACGCCGGGAACCAGCTCCAGCTGCAGGACGCCACCATGCGCGCCCAGTTCAACCAGACCGGCGCTAGCAACTACCACCTGCTCCTGCATCCGAACGTGCTGCCCGCGATCACGATCGACGTTCCCTCGAACCAGGGGACGCTGCTGCAGAGTGGTCGCGGGGTGATCTTCGCCGACATCAACATCAGCTGGTGGGCGTCAAAGATCCAGAACCTGGAACAGACCGCTGACCCGACCCACCTGCCGATCTACCTTACGAACAGCGTCCTCCTGCACATCGGACAGGACGTAACGAACTGCTGCGTGATCGGTTTCCACGGCACCCGCGCGTCGGGCTACGGTGGCGGCAGCGCGAACAGCAACGGCAACGCCAAGGTGCAGACCTTTGCCTGGGCCTCATGGGTCCAGCCCGGGATCTATGCGCGCCCCGACGGCGGGACCGATTGGGCGCTGCAGGACATCCACGCGCTCAGCCACGAGATCGCCGAGTGGGCCGACGACCCGTTCGTAAACAACACGGTCGAGCCCTGGCTTACGCCCACGGCCCCGCAGTACGGGTGCAGCGGGTTCCTCGAGACGGGCGATCCGGTGGTGGCCATTGGTTTCGCGATGGGCACCAACACCTTCCAGCAGGGTCCGAACCCGAACGGAACCCAGAGCGCGGACGGTTACTACCACCCCGAAGACGAGGTCTTCCTGCCCTGGTTCATGAGAACAGCGCCGAACGACCTCTCGGAGCCGACCCAATCGGCGTCCACCAACGTCGGACGCTACACGCTCATGGGGGACCTGAATCCGTTCGCCGGCTTCCGCCAGCCTGCCACTGGCTGCTGACGAGCGGCGCCAGCCAATCCGGCGAACGAAGGCCGGCTCCTCAGGGAGCCGGCCTTCGGCTGCTCCTCAGTCCGTCGGCGGAAGGTAGCCACCGCTGGCGTCATGCGTCTCGCCGCCCGAGAGCGGCGGATTGAAGACGCAGACCAGGTGCAGCTCGCTCCGGACACGGAGCACGTGCCGATCGTGCTGGTCGAGGGCATATACCGTGCCCTGACCGATCGTGTGGCGCACGCCGGTCGCCAGGTCCTCGATCTCGGCCTCGCCGGCTGTGCAAAGACACGCCTCGAGGTGATGCGCGTAGTGCAGGTGGAGCTCAGCTCCGGCCTGGACCGTCGTGTCGGAGAGCGAGAATCCCAATCCATCAGCGCGGACCAGGAGACGTTGGCTTCGCCACCCATCGCCCGTCACGTCACGATCGCTCCCGGCGATCTGCT
This sequence comes from Chloroflexota bacterium, assembly GCA_030774475.1. Taxonomy (GTDB): domain Bacteria; phylum Chloroflexota; class Limnocylindria; order QHBO01; family QHBO01; genus CF-82. Next base: position 1,931 of record JALYLB010000131.1, read on the forward strand.
CGAGTGTCCGAACGATCACGCTGGCCTTCCTCCCTTCCGTGCGCGGCCAGGGGCCGCAGTATCATCCGGCGGTGGGCATATACCTCGATCACGCCGCGACCACGCCGCTCCGGCGCGAGGCGCTCGAAGCGATGCTGCCATACCTCACCGAGCACTGGGGCAACCCATCGAGCATCTACGCGTCGGGTCGACGCGCGCGCCAGGGGCTCGACGAAGCTCGCGAGACAGTGGCACGCCTGGTCGGCGCCAAGCCCCGCGAGATCGTCTTCACCTCCGGTGGAACCGAGGCTGACAACCTGGCCCTGAGCGGTTTCGCGTGGGCGGCCTCGGCGCGGGGACGGCATATCGTCACCAGCGCGATCGAGCACAAGGCGGTGCTCCAGGCGTGTGCCCTGCTCGAACGCCATGGCTTCGAGATCACCTACCTGCCGGTAGACGCCGATGGCCTGGTCGACCCCGATGCGGTCGCCGCCGCGATCACCGAGCACACCGTCCTTGTCAGCGTGATGGCGGCGAACAACGAAGTCGGGACCATCGAGCCGATCGCGGAGATCGGCAACGTATGCCGCTCCCGGCGCGTCTGCTTCCACGTGGATGCCGTCCAGATCGCGCCGTTCACCCCAATCGAGGTCGATGCCTGGCAGGCGGACCTCGTCTCGGTCTCCGCGCACAAGCTTCACGGACCAAAGGGCGTCGGGGCCCTCTTCGTCCGGCAGGGCACGCCGCTTGTCCCGCTCATCCAGGGCGGCTCACAGGAACGCCAGCGTCGAGCCGGGACCGAGAACGTCGCCGGAGCCGTCGGATTCGCCACCGCCTTCGCGCTCGCCGCGGACCCGGTCACACAGGCCACGGAGAGCGAGCGCCAGTCGTCGCTCCGCGACGAGCTCCTGGCCGGGCTGACGGCGATCGGCGGTGTCCAGCGAACCGGACACCCAAGCCGCCGCCTTCCGAACTTGGCGAGCGTGGCGATCGAAGGGATCGAGGGCGGCGACCTGGTCGCTGCCTGCGACCTCGACGGGGTCGAGGTGTCGACTGGATCTGCATGCACCACCGGAAGCGTTGAGCCCAGCCACGTCCTGCTTGCCCTGGGGATCGACGAGGAGCGAGCGGCGGGCTCGCTGCGGCTCAGCCTGGGGCGCGAGACCACCCGCGACGACGTCACCCACGCACTCGGCGTGATCGAGCGCTGCATCAACCGGCTGCGGGACGCGGCGGCGACCAGGCGCGACGCCCAACCCGCGACAGTCTCAGGGGCGCCATCGGCGTAGCAGACAGACCCTCGTTCGCCGTCTTCGTTGATACACATTCGCGTTAGTCGGGGTGGCCCGGTGAGCCGCGCCCGCTCCAGCTCGCCGGACCGTCCGTCAAGAGCGCCAGCTATCATCGGGCGATGAGCCGGATCGTGGCAGCCATGAGTGGTGGCGTCGACTCGAGTGTCGCCGCCGCGCTCGTCGCGCGCGCGCAACGGGAGGCTGGAGCGCCGGCAGACGAGGTCGTGGGGGTCTGGATGCGCACCCACCCGGACAGCGGCGAGGGCTGGGAGGCCAAGCGGTCGTGCTGCTCTCCCGATGCGGCGGATGACGCGCGGCGGGTGGCGCAGATCCTGGGCATCCCGTTCTACGTGCTCAACGTCGAGCGCGCCTTTGGCGCTCGAGTGATCGATGCCTTTGCGGATGCCTACCTGGCCGGCGCGACGCCGAATCCATGCCAGGCCTGCAACCAGTTCATCAAGTTCGACGAGCTGCTGCGGCGCGGGTTGGCCGCCTACGGCGCAGACATGGTCGCCACCGGCCACTATGCCCGGATCGATCAGGTGGACGGCCGATCGCGCCTGCTGCGCGCCGCCGACGCCAACAAGGATCAGACCTACTTCCTGTGGGTGTTGACCCAGGAGCAGCTGGCGGCGACCCGCTTTCCGCTCGGAGAGCTGACCAAGTCCGAGGTCCGATCCATGGCCACGAACCTCGGCCTGCCGACGGCAGACAAGCCCGAATCCCAGGAAATCTGCTTCGTGCCGGCCGGCGACTATCGTGACCTGCTGGCCGAGCGCCGGGGATACGCCGGAGATCCCGGACCGATCGTTGACGCTGCAGGGACGCGGGTCGGGACGCACACTGGCTACGCGCACTACACCGTCGGGCAGCGCCACGGCCTTGGGGTGGCGCTCGGCGAGGCGGTCTACGTGCGCGAGGTACAGCCGGCCACGAACACGGTGGTCATCGGCCGCCGCGACCAGGTTGCACAGACTCAGTTCCCGGTCGCGGGCCGCCAGTTCGTCGCGGGCGAGCCGCCGGCAGATCGCTTCGAGGCACGCGTCCGGATCCGCCATCGGGCGCCGGACGTGGCCTGTGAGATCACGCTGGTTGGCGGCGACCGCTTCGTGGTCGAGACCGCTGAGCCGGTCTGGGCCCCGGCTCCGGGGCAGGCCGCGGTTCTGTATGCGGGAGACGAGTGCCTTGGGGGTGGCCGCATCGCGCGGACCGACGCCGACGCGGCGGCATGATCGTCTGGCTCATCCTCGTCGGGTTCACGGCAGCCATCAACCTCTTCATCTTCGTCGCGGTGCGGGGCAGATGGGGCCGCCTGGTCTTCGTGCTGTTCGTCGCGTCGCTCGTCGGGTGCGCCATCGGCAACGTGGTCGGGGAGCGCCTGGCGTTCGACCTGCTCCGCATTGGGAGCTTCAACGTCGTGTCAGCATCGTTGGCCGCGCAGCTGGCAATGCTTGCCACCTCGCTCCTCGCCGCGATGGCGCCGCCATCAGCTCCACCCGAAGACGGTCCCGATGCGTAGAATCACTCCACGCAACGAGGTGACGGCAGGCAGATGAGGGACTCAGGGCTCGGCAGCTTCCTCGCGGGCGTGCTGATCGGCGGGCTGATCGGCGCCGCCGTGGGCCTCCTGCTCGCCCCGGAAGCCGGTGAGCGGCTCCGCGAGCAGATGGGCGAGTTCGTCGAGACCCGCCGGTCGGCAATCGACGAGGCGATCAACGAGGGACGCGCTGCCGCGGAATTCGCGAGGGCGGAGATGCTCGGCCCACGCTCGGACGCCGCCCCGGGGGCGCCGGAGACCGCCGCCCCCTGATCCGGGCCGCGCCATCCCCTTCGATGCTGACGGGAGCCGGTCGCCGCCGGCTCTCGGCGTGAGTGGCACATGCAGTACCTTCCGGCAGCCGAGATTCGCGAACGCTTCCAGCGCTTCTTCGAGGCGCGGGGACATACGCGCGTGCCCTCCGCTCCGCTGCTCGCCCGCGACGACCCGACCCTTCTGTTCGTGAACTCTGGGATGGTCCCCTTCAAGCGGATCTTCACCGGCGAAGAGCGTCGCGACTACGTGCGAGCGGTCGACGCGCAGCTCTGCCTGCGGGTGGCGGGCAAGCACAATGACTTCGAGGAGGTCGGACGCACCACCCGTCACCAGACACTCTTCGAGATGCTCGGCAACTGGAGCTTTGGCGACTACTTCAAGACCGAGGCGATCCATTGGGCGTGGGAGTTCTTCACCCAGGACCTCGGCATCCCTTCCGAGCGCCTTGCGGCGACCACCTACACCGATGACGCCGAGGCCCAGAGGATCTGGCGGGAGGAGATCGGCCTGCCGGCGGAGCGGATGGCCGCCTGGGGCAACATCGCGATCGGCGACGAGCACAACTTCTGGAGCATGGCCGAGACCGGCCCGTGCGGTCCGTGCAGCGAGATCCACTACGACCGCGGGGCTGAGTTGTCTGAGGGACCGGACTGCATCCCCGACCATTCGGAGAACTGTCCGCGGTGGCTCGAGGTCTGGAACCTGGTTTTCATGGAGTTCGACCGAGCGGCAGACGGCACCCTGACGGCCCTGCCGTTTACCAGCGTCGACACCGGCATGGGCCTCGAACGCATGGCCTCGGTGGTCCAGGGCGTGGATTCGAACTACAAGACCGACCTCTTCACGCCGGTTATCGAGCGCCTCGCGGCCCACCTGGGCCACGACCCGGAGACTGTCGAGTCGGAGCGGTTCAGCTATCAGGTCGTGGCCGACCATTCGCGGGCGATGACCTTTCTGATTGCGGAGGGGATCAAGCCCACCAACGACGGGGCAGGGTACGTCCTGCGTCGCCTCATCAGGCGTGCCGTTCGCCACGTGAAGTTGATGGGGATTGACCAGCGCGTGCTGCGCGAGACGTGTTCCGCGGTCATTGAGACGATGAGTTCCGCCTACCCGATCCTGCAGCGCGAACGGGAGCGAATCCTGGGGGAGGTCCACGACGAGGAGGCGAAGTTCCACCGCACCCTCGCGGCCGGGAGCGAGCGCCTCGCACAGCTCGTCGAGGCGGCCGCGCAAGCGGCGACGGGGACTGGCGAGGCTCACGATGCCAGCGTCCTAACACGATCTGGCAGCATTTCTGGTGGGGACGCTTTCCGCCTGCACGACACATTCGGCTTCCCGATTGACCTGACCGTCGAGATCGCTGCCGAGCGTGGGGTGGGGGTCGACCGCGTGGGGTTCGAAGCGGCGATGCGCGACCAGCGCGAGCGTTCGCGCGGAGCCCGAAGGACCTCCTTCCAGGCAGACCCCGAGATCTCGGCGATGCAGTCGGAGTTCATCGGCTACCCGAACCAGACCCAGGCCGATGGGCTGCGGGTCCTCGCCACACGGTCCGGAAGCGACGGGCAGCCGGACCTGGTCGTCATCGACCGCACGCCTTTCTACCCCGAGGGCGGAGGCCAGGTTGGCGATCGCGGAGAGCTGACGGGCCCCACCGGAAGGCTCGAGGTCGAGGATACCCAACGCGTGGGCGGCGCGATCCTTCACCTTGGGCGTCTTGACGGCAGGTTGCAGCCCGGAGAAGCCGTCGAGGCGCGGGTTGACGAGCGGGCTCGCTCGAGTGCGGCGCGGAACCACACCGCCACGCACCTGCTGCACCGAGCGCTCCGCGACGTCATCGGCGAGCAGGCCAAGCAGGCCGGGAGCTGGGTTGGCCCGGAAGGGCTGCGGTTCGACTTCCCCGCGGCCGGGCCGACGCCGCGCCATGCGCTGCGCGAGGTCGAGCGCCGCGTCAACGAGCAGATCCGGCGCAATGCGACCGTGACACCGACCGAGATGAGCCTGCGCGAGGCCCAGGAGCTCGGGGCGGACATGTTCTTCGGCGAGAAATACGCGCCTGAGTCGGTGCGTGTCGTGCAGGTGGAGGGCTACAGCAAGGAGCTTTGCGGTGGCACGCACGTGTCGGCGACGGGCGAGATCGGCTCGTTCCGCATCGTGTCGGAGTCGAGCATCGGGACGGGCCTCCGCCGCATTGAGGCGGTGACCGGCGAGGGTGCGGAGGAGCTGATCAGTTCGCGTCTCGAAGCCCTGCATGCCGCCGCGCAGCTGCTCGGCGACCGCGACGAGAACGTGCCTGCGCGGGTCGAGGCGCTCCTCGGCCGACTGCGCGACGCGGAGAAGGCGGCGCACGACGGGGGAGGCCTGACGGCGGCGATCCGCATCGACGCGGCGGCTGCATTGGGCGAGGCGCAGAAGGCGGGCGACACCGCGATCATCATCGAGCGCTTCCCCGATGCCGATGCCCCCAGCCTCAGAGGCCTGGCCGACGATCTGCGCGGGATGACCGGGCGATTCGTTCTCGTCGCCGCCGGAGGCGCGGACGGCCGTCCCACGCTCTTGGTCGCCGCCAGCCGGGACCTGGTCGGCGAGGGATTCGACAGTGCCGCCATCGTTCGCTCGGCGGCCGCGCTCATCGGCGGCGGGGGAGGCGGCCGGGCCGAGCTGGCACAGGCCGGCGGCCGCGATGCGACGAGGCTCGACGAGGCACTCCACGAGGCTGGCCGCCTCGCGCTCGAGACGCTCACGCGGATCGAGTTGACCTGAGTGGCCCGCGGCGCGGAGGGGTGATGCAGGGTCTGCTTGGACGCGTCGTGGATCGGCTGCCGGGCAGCCGCCGCGGCCAGGACGGCCAGGCCGGTGCCATCGCCGCCCTCGACGTGGGGACCGAGTTCGCGAAGGCCCTGGTGGTCACTCCGGAGCGAGGACCGGATGGCGCGCTGGTTGGCGCGGTCCGGGGCGTTGGGCGCCAACGCCAGGGACTGAGCCACATGCAGTCCGGCACCGTCACCGACATCGACGCGGTGGTCGACAACTGCTCCCGTGCCCTCGATCAAGCCCGAGCGATGGCCGGGCTCAGGCCGCGGAGCGTGGTCATTGGGATTGCAGGCGAGCTGGTGAAGGGCACCACCGCCTCGCTTGCCGCGCGTCGGGGAGACCCGAGGAGGCCGCTCGACGAGGCCGAGCTCCAGGCGGTCGTCGAACGCGTCCAGGATGACGCGCTGCGCGAGGCGGAGCGGCGCATCGGCTGGGAGAGCGGGATCGACCGCCTCGACGTCCGGCTTGTCCATGCGGCGATCGTCGAGATGAAGATCGACGGCTATCCGATCAGCAACCCCATCGGCTTCACCGGAGCGCACCTCGAGCTTGCGATCTTCAATGCCTTCGCGCCGATGGTGCATATCGGCGCCCTGCAGTCGGTGGCTGCGGCGCTGGGGCTGGGCCTGCTCGGGGTCATCGCCGAGCCGTATGCGGTGGCGACCTGCCTGCCCCCGGGGGAGCTCGGGGACACCGGGGCGGTGTTCATTGACGTGGGCGGGGGCACCACCGACGTCGCGCTGGTGCGCCATGGCGGCATTGCCGGCACGAAGATGCTCGCCCTCGGTGGGAGGGCGTTCACCCGAGGACTGGCGGAGCGATTCGCACTCCCCTTTGCTCGCGCCGAGGCACTGAAGCTGGCGGCCGCCGACGGTACCGAGCTGCCGGAGGCGACGGTGACCTCGGAGGCGGTTGGCGACGCAATCGAGGCCGATGTCGCCGTCTGGCTCGGCGGGGTCGAGCTGATGATCGGCGATCTCGCTGAGGGTGAACTCCTCCCCGCGCGGATCTTCCTGTGCGGCGGTGGTGCGCGACTGCCGCAGATCAGCGCGGCCCTCGAGGGGGACGCCTGGTGGCATCGGCTCCCGTTCGCTCGCAAGCCGGAGGTGCGTGCGCTGGCGCCGGAGGACGTCGCGGGGCTTCGCGACGCGACCGGCCTGCTCGTCACCCGCCAGGACGTCACCCCCATGGCGCTCGCGCACCAGGGGCTCATCCTCGACGCCCAGACGACCGCCGTCGAGCGCGCGATGCGCGGCGCGGTGCGTGCGATGGAGCTCTGAGCCGATGGCCGAGACGGTGGCGCCGCAGGAGGATCAGATCCTCTACCTGGAGCCCGACGACGAGATCACTTCCGTCGTGCGCCGCCTGCGCGAGGCGACTGCACTGCGGGTTGTGCTTGTCGCGCCGGGGCGGACGAAGGCGACCACCAGCGCCATAGGGCTACGCCTCCTCGCGGGAGAGGCCGGGGAGAGCGGGCGGAGCCTCGCGCTGGTGGCCGACGCAGCGACTCGCGCTCTCGCCACGGAGGCGGGCATCGCGGCGTTCGCATCAGTCAGCGAGGCGCAGTCCGGGAAGCCGGCCGTGGAGGAACCGCCGCACCGGTCGCGCGCAAGGATCCACGTCGTGCGCGGAGAGCGCGTCACCGCGCCCGCGATCTCCGGCCCCATCCTGCCGGCGGCTCCCCGAGCTGGACTTGGAGGTGCCACCGCGCCTCCGCCGCCCGGTCAAGCGCGGATGGACGATACGCAGCCGGTGCCGGTGGTTGCCGCCCCGCGACCCACGCGAGCCGCAAGGCCGGCCAGGACGCGTTCCGCGGTCGCCGGCCGCAACGCGCTGATCGCGACGATCGTGCTGCTCGTCATCCTCGCCGGGCTGATCGCGGCGGTGCTACCCGCAGCGACCATCCATATCACTCCAACGGTCACCGACATCGGTCCGGTCAGCTACACCGTCAGCCTGGCCGGCCAGGCTGACAGCGGCACCCTCAACAGTGCGCTGTCCGGCACCGCGACCGGCACCTACGACGATTCAAAGCCGGCAAGAGGAGTCGTCGTATTCACTAACTACAGCAACGATCGGATCACCGTTCCACAGGGCGCGAGGGTGGCTGCTGGCAACCAGGTCTACGCCACCGACATGGAGGTGCTGGTCCCCGACTCGTCCTTCCTCTTCGGGCCGGGAACCGCGTCTGTATCGGTCACCGCAATGAAGTCTGGCGAAGGAGGCAACGTCGCCGCGGATGCCATCGACACCGTCGTCGACAAGGCACTCGCGCGACGGTTCAAGGGCTCGGCCACCAGGCGCATCGTGGACAACCCGGACCCTACGAGTGGCGGCCTCACCAAGAAGGGTCCGCAGATCAGCCAGAAGGATGTCGACAGCCTGGTGGCGAAGATCAAGGACGATCTCAAGCGGCAGCTGGCGGCCCATCTCGCCGCCGACCCCCAGCGTGTCTACGCGCCGCCCGCCCAACCCCAGGATCCCCAGGTCACCGTGCCCGATGGGCTGGTTGGGACGAAGGATCAGGCGAACTTCGATCTGCAGGGGATCCTCCAATACGACCGGCGATATTTGACCCGCGCCGCGTTGACCTCCGCGGGCGCCGAGCAGGTCTCATCGGATAGCGGGGCCCGCCCTGCCGGCACCGCGGTGGTCGCCTCCAGCATCGCGGTCGAAGCAGGGACTCTGAGCGCCACTGGCGACCAGGTATCTGCGAAGCTCACCGTTCGCGCTGCCGTCCGGCGCGATGTCGACCTGGAGCAGCTCAAGGCGCGCATCTCCGGGATGTCCGAGGCCGATGCCACCCGCATCCTGGCGAGCGTCGGCACCCCGCAGATCACGTTCTGGCCAAGCTGGGTCGACTCCGTGCCACGCCTGGGATTCCGCGTCGAGATGGTGGTGGACGTCCCCGCGGGCCGAACCCAGTGACCCGGTTCGTTGCCTTCGATCACGGAAGCCGTCGGATTGGCGTCGC
>JALYLB010000132.1 GCA_030774475.1 Chloroflexota bacterium
ATCCTGCTCGACATCCTGATGCCCGAGCACAGCGGCCGCGAGATCCTCCGCCAGCTCAAGGCCGACCCAACGACGAGCGAGATCCCGGTCATCGTCATCTCCGTAGTCGACTCATCCGAGGTTCCGGAGCTCGCGGACGGGCACGTCAACAAGCCTGTGCAGAAGGCGTCCCTTCTGCGCCTCCTCGAAGAGCACGGCGCCATACCAATGGTCCAGAGCTAGTGGCCACCATCCTCGTGATCGAAGACACGCCGGCGAACCTCGCCCTCGCGACAAAGTTGCTGCGCGCGGCCGGTCACGAGGTGCTGACCAGCGAGACCGCCACCGGTGGGATCGCCCTGGCGCGCGATCGGCACCCCGATCTCGTCCTCATGGACCTGGGACTCCCCGATATGGACGGCTGGCACGCGCTGCGCGAGATCCGGGCGGATGACGGCACGGCTGGACTGCGCGTCATCGCTTTCACCGCCGACGCCATGGTGGGAGACCGTGAGCGTGCGCTCGCGGGCGGCTTTGACGGGTACATGAGCAAGCCCATCGACTTTTCGACGTTTGCAGAGAGCGTCGGGGGCTTCCTGCCATGAAGCGCGAGCGCCCGCTGATCCTGGCCGTGGACGACGAGCCGGCGAACCTGGCGCTCCTCGCCAAGCTCCTGAAGCACCACGGCTATGACGTGGTCGAAGCATCAGATGGGGTGTTGGCGCTCGACGCAGTCGCGGAGCACGACCCGGACCTCGTCTGCCTGGACGTGATGATGCCTCACCTCGACGGCATCGGGGTTTGCCAGCAGCTTCGGACCCAACCCGAACATGCCGGCCTGCCGATCCTGCTGCTCACCGCGCTGAACCGCACCGAGGACCGCATCCGCGGCCTGGAGGCCGGAGCCAATGACTTCCTGTCGAAGCCATTCGACGAACACGAGCTGTCTGCGCGGGTGAGCTCGTTGCTGCGGGTCAAGGTGCTGCAGGATCGGCTGGCGGATCTGCTCGGGCGGTACGTGAGCGAGAACGTGGCGGCGGAGGTGCTCCGAGACCCGTTCGCGGTGTCGCTCGGCGGCGACCGCCGATACGTCTCCACCCTGTTTGCCGATGTGCGCGGCTACACGACACTCGCGGCCGAGCACGCGCCCGAGGAGACCCTGGACCTCCTGAATCGCTACCTGAGCGTCGTGACCGATGCAGTCGAGGGACAAGGCGGCACGGTCGCGGACCTGCTGGGCGACGGCGTGTTCGCCTTCTTCGGCGCCCCGCTGACCCATCGCGACGATCCGGAGCGCGCGGTTCGCGCATCCCTCGCCGTGCAGGCGGCCGTGGGCCAGCTTGAGATCCCGGCGATGCCCGGCATCCGACTGCAGGCCGGGATCGGAATCACGACCGGCGAGGTCATTGCCGGCAACATCGGCTCGGAGCATCGGATGCATTACGCGGTGGTAGGCGACTCGGTGAACATCGCGTCCCGCCTGCAGGCGATGGCAGGTCCCGGCCAGATCCTTATGGACGAGCCCACCCACGACGCCGTCAGCGAACTCGTCGTGTCCCAGGACCTGGGCAGCCTTCGCCTGGCCGGCAAAGGCGAGTGGGTGCGCACCTTCGCCGTGATCTCCCTGGCGCCCGCGGCTGTCGAAGCTCGCGGCCACTGACTCAAGAACGCTATGGAATGCAAGCAATACTGGCGTTACGACCATCGAGCCGGGGTGAACAGGCGCCCACTCCTCGGAACGGCCTCCTAACCGCCCTTCCGATTGCCAACTTGCCAGCATGACTGGCACATCACTACCTGACGCGGGATCGAGTGGTCGCCGCTGGTCGTAACGCAAGCATGACTGGCAAGCCGCGCGTAGGCCGCGGCCGATGAAAGGACGGAGACGTGGCCGAGCTTGGCCTTCAGGGTTTCCCCGGACCCCCTGAGGGCGTCGATCGAATGGACCACTATCGGTCCATCCTGGAACGCCTGCCGGAGCAGTTCACCACCGTCTGGATCTCGGACCACCTCCAGTTCGGAAACCAACCCCGCCGCGAGGGTTGGACGCTGCTGACCTACCTGGCGGCAGCCCATCCCCGCTTCCGATACGGTCACCTGGTCCTGAGCCAGAGCTTCCGCAACCCGGCGCTGCTTGCGAAGATGGGCGCCACCCTCCAGGAGATCAGCGGCGGGCGGTTCATCCTGGGTATCGGCGCGGGCTGGCACGAGGAGGAGTACCGCAGCTACGGATTCCCCTACCCCACCGGCGGCGTGCGCGTGGCGCAGATGGCCGAGGCGATCGAAGTCGTGCGAGCAATGTGGACCGATTCACCCGCCACCTACCACGGCACCTACTACCAGATCGAAGACGCGTACTGCGAGCCGAGGCCGAATCCCCCCATCCCGATCATGGTCGGCACCAACGGCCCCAAGGCCCTGGCGGTCACCGCCCGGCTGGCCGATTGGTGGAACTGGGACGGACCTTGGGAGGAGGTCTATCGAAGGCCGTACGAGATCCTCCGCAAGGAGTGCGAGGAAATCGGGCGGCCCTTCGAGGAGATCACGCTGACCGCCGGGGTCAACGTGTGGATGACCGACGATGCCGCGAGCTTTGAGGCGACGTACGAGCACTCGTTCTATCCGGGCCAGACCTTCCACTACTTTGGTCCGACAGCGGGCGACGTCACACGCGAGATCGAGAAGTTGGTCGACATCGGCGTGAAACACTTCCAGGTCGCCTTCGAGGACGTGGCGACGATCGACCGGTTCATTCGCGAAGTCGTCCCGAACCTCGGCCTGGAGCCTCTCGCCAGACCGACGTAGAGATCCTCAGGACGGGCCGATAACGGAAAAGCCCGCAGACCGAGCCGCATCCGCAAGGCCTGAAAGTGCAGCCCCGACTGTGCATTGCAAGCAATGCTGACGTTACGACCATCAAAGGCGAGCCAACCGGCGCCATTCGCGGCAAACGCCCCCTCGGCTTGCCGCTTGACCAGAATGGCTGGCGGATTGGCAAGTGGCGCAGGCCCAGTCGTGCGCCGATAGTCGCAACGCAAGCATGACTGGCAGAGGCCGCGCATGCTGGCACTGTTCGGTAGCGCCAATCGGGCGTTACGATCCGCGCGGTGACTGACTACTCGATCGCCGAGGCCGCGCGACGCGCCGGGGCTGACGAGGCCTTCATCGAGGGGCTGATCACGCTGGGCGTGATCCGAGCCCGAACCAACCAGCGCCTGACAGCGGCCGACGTCCGCCGCGTCCAGCTCAACCGCACGCTCGAGAACGCGGGCATCCCGCTCGAGGGCGTGGCGGCCATGATGCAACGCGGCGAGCTCTCTATGGATTTCCTGGAGACGCCCACCTACGAGCGGTTCTCCACTCTCAGCGACGTGACCTTCGCTGCGCTCGCGGGGCGCAAGGGGATTCCGCTCGACCTGCTGATGGTCATTCGAGAGGCGACGGGCTCGGCCGTCCCCCAGCCGACCGACTTCTTGCGCGAGGACGAGCTGCAGATCGTGCCGTTCCTCGAGCTCCAGCTGAAGCTCGGGTTCCGCCCTTCTGCCATCGAGCGCCTGCTGCGCGTCACGGGCGACAGCCTGCGGCGGATCGCGCTCCAGGAGGCGGACTGGTGGTTCAGCGAGGTGATGGGACCTCGGATCGCGCAGGGGATGAGCATGTCCGCTGCGGCGAACAGCACCGAGCCATTCAACGAAGAGCTCACCTCTCGCGCCGAAGCCGCCCTGCTAGCGACCTGGCACGCCAACCAGTCCTATGCATGGACCAACAACATCATTACGGGCCTGGAGCAGACCCTGGCCCAGGCAGGCCTCTATACGAAGCTCGAGCGGCCACCGGCCATGTGCTTCCTGGACATCACCGGCTACACGCGGCTGACGCAGGAACGTGGCGACGCGGCGGCCGCGGAGATGGCGGGTCAGCTCAGCCGACTCGTGCAGCGGACATCTAGCCGGTATGCTGGCAAGCCGGTGAAGTGGCTCGGCGACGGGGTCATGTTCTACTTCGCCAATCCCGGACCCGGCGTGGTTGCCGCACTCGACATGCTCGAGGGTGTAGCCGCTGCCGGCCTCCCGCCCGCGCACGTTGGCCTGCACGCCGGACCTGTCCTCTTCCAGGAAGGCGATTACTTCGGGCAGACGGTCAACGTCGCGTCACGCATCGCCGAGTACGCACGCCCCGGCGAGGTGCTCGTCAGCCAAGCTGTGGTCGACGCCTGCCGCGAAGCCGATGCGACCTTCACGGCCATCGGCCCGGTGGAGCTCAAAGGCGTGACCGGGGCGATCGAGCTCCTGGCAGCGCATCGGGGTGCGTCACCCGCCTGAGGGCTCAGTCGGACAGCTCCCAGCAGTGGCCGCTCGGGTCGGCGAAGGTGGCGGTGCGCGGACCCCACGCTCGATCGATCGGTCCATTCAGGAACTCCACGCCACGAGCGCGCAGGCGCACGCAGACCGCGTCGACGTCGCGAACCTGGAGGGTCAGCAACATCCGCGCGGATGTGCCCCGTCCCCCAACCTCCGCCGGCGCGAGCAGCTCGACCGCCGATTCGGCCGTCACGAGGTTGATGATGGTCCCTGGAAACTGGAAGGCGCAGCTCGTTGCGTCCTCATTGAGGACCGGCATCTCGAAGACGTCGTGATAGAAGCGCTTCGCCTCTGCCAGGTCATCGACGAACAGGGTGACGGCGAAGAAGCGCTTCACCCAGGAATCGCTCCCGGGACTGGCGGGCGCGGTCGCTTCCGCGAGCAACTCCCATCTGCGTTTGCCAATTGTGGACCGATGCGCTGGGCCTGAGTCATCGGTCCTGCGCCAGTTGCGGCCGGTCGTGGAATCGAACCGCAATCCTGACCAATACTGCCCGGCCGGCCGGTACAGTTGCGAGGTGGCGGAGAGCAACCAGGCCATCGACTGGCTGCTGGGTTCCGATGAGCCGGTCATCCGATATCGGACGCGGACGTGGGTGCTAGGTCAGCCCGAGAGCGATCCGGAAGTCCGCCGCGAGCGCAAACAGGTCCCGGATGGCCCGATCATCTCAGCCCTCCTGGATTTCACGAGCGCAACCAAGGCCGATCCCTACCGCAAGTGGTGGGGTCTCCACTGGCGCCTGGTGTCGCTCGCGGATTTCGGGCTTCG
>JALYLB010000133.1 GCA_030774475.1 Chloroflexota bacterium
AGTCGGCCGACTCAGTCCGGGGACCCGTGAAGAAGGTCCTTTTCGCAAGCTCGCCGACATCTGCGGCCGCTATCTCGGCAGCGGCGGAGGCGCTGGCCGCCAGGCGGCGCAGCTCGGCGAGGAACCGACGGCCGAATCGTTCATCCGGCCTCGAATCCGATCCCCGACGAGGCCGAGATCGCAGCCTGACCGCGATCGATCCCCGCACCACCGTCGGCCCGCATCCGGCGCAAGTTCTACCAGCCCGACGGTCCGCCCAGGGGCTGGAAGACGGTCCGCATCGAGCCCGAGGTCATGACCGGCCCATCCATCGCATTCTCACCCCTCACCACATCGCCGCCAGCAGCACTGTGGTCGTCGCTTGGTCTCCTCATGGCGGACCGGATCAGCAACCCCGGCAGCGTGCACTGGTGTGCGGCTCTGTCAGCCGCGGTGGTTCGGGACAGCCGCGCAGTCGCCGGAGGCGCGGAGGACGTCTATTGCGCCGACGCTGGGGCGAGCTGGACCGAAGTCGTCCGAGTGCATGGGGACCCGCAGCCCGGGGACGACGTCTTCGTCGAGTTGATGTTCACGGGGCGTGAGTAGGCACGGTTCGAACCGGCGGTCCGCCTCTTCGCCGCAGGGGATGGACGGAGGCGCTGACCTTCCAAGCGAATCTCCGAACCCGTTGGGTGTGGCACCGGCCGTCCGGTCGGTCGGTCAAGTCCCAGTTCGTGGTGTAAGAGCGGATCCGCGTCATCCTCACGACAAACGTTGATCAACTGGCGATGAGTAACGCGGCGGGCACCTCCTCGCTCGGTCTGGGAGCGTCGATCAGCAGCATCGATTCGGCGCTGAAGTAGTGGCGGCCGACCGCCCACTCGTCGTCCTGCTCGGCGAGCAGCATGCCGACCAGGCGCAGCAGGCTGCGGCGGTTGGGAAAGATGCCGACCACGTCGGTGCGACGCCGGATCTCCTTGTTGAGCCGCTCCTGAGGGTTCGTGCTGCGGATCTGGCGACGGTGCGCGGGCGGGAAGGTGAAGTGCGCCAGCAGATCGTCCTCGGCGCCCTCCAGCAGCTCGGCGACCGCGGCGGGCGCAGGCCGTCGGCCACGCGCCGCGTCCTTCTTCTTGGCAGTGAGCGGCTGCCACGCCGCCAGCTCGTCAAGGTCCTCGCTGTATCCCTCCGGGATCCTTAGCGTGTGCGCCCGATCGCGGATCCGTTCGCGCAGGTTCTCATCGGTAAGCTCGTCGCGAACCCGCCGCTCCGATCTGGAGCTCTGCTGCGTTGTCGAGCAGCAGCAAGGCGAGACGGACCTGCTCCAGGCGACCGCCCTCAAGGTACCGCCGCGCTTCGTCCATCTGATATAGGATGTATGTGAGTCGTTGCATGCCAGACCGCCTTGCCCTGGGGCCACTCCACTCGCACCTCCCAACGGCCGCTGAGCCGGTCCGCGATCGTCGAGCGCGGCGGGCGCCTCGCCGTCCGACGCGCAGCCCGGCGAGCTATCGCAGCACGCGAAGTCGGGGACCCGCCTTCGCCACCCGAAGCCGCCCCCTGTACCGCCGCTTCGCGGCGCGCTTCTTACAGCGATCCGAGCAGTAAAGCTGCCCGTAGCCGAGCGCTCTTCGGCCAACGAATAGGCCGCACTCAACGCACCGCAGCGAGCCCCGCGCGTTCGGTCGACGGCTCTTCTCGAGGATGGAGTCTGCGAAGTCGGCAACGGTCGCGCGCCTGACCGCGTTGGTGGGCGAACATGACGGTGAGTTCGCCGGACCGTGGTGGCTGCGCTCGACCGGTCCCATTACCATGTGGCTGACCGGGATGCCCGGCTGGTGCGGCAAGTCCTTCCGCCCCCCGACTAGCGGCAGCGACGTCATCGAGGGCACCAACCTCGTGCGCCGTGGCGACCAGCTCGTGGCGTCGATTCCGATGAATGCCCGGATCGCGCCTTCCCGGGTCGACGGCCGAACGGCGCTTATCGTCCACTACCCGAAAGACGCCCGCTTCCCTTGGCGCAACGTCACGGACGAGCTACGTCCGCTCGACGACCGTACCCTGCTCGGATTGTCGTTCGGGATCCCTGGCTCGCCGCCCGGCGGCGCACCGTTCCTGCTGCGCCGCAAAGGACGACCGATCCTCGGCTAAGCCCCTAATCTGAACCCTTATCAGTCCTGCTTGTTGCGTGCGGCTGAGAGGCACGAGACCTTTCAGTGGGAATCCGTATTCGGTACCAGCGCATCCGTTCCAAGGTCTCCGCGGCCGAAGCTTGGGCGGCATCAGGGTCCGTGTTTGTCATGCGGATCGGTCAGTCGCCTCCCACTGGCGCCGCCGAACGATGGGTATGGTTGTTAGGACGGCCCCGGCACCTGCCGGGGACGCCATTCCGTACTTGGGCCTAAATGGCTTACCTATGCCCACGACGGCTGAGCGGTGTCGACGGCTCCTTCTCGACGCAGCCGCGAGGCCATAGCCAGGTTGCCCTTGCGCTCGTTCAGCTGGATGGCTTCCAGCTGTGCCGCTCTCGCCTCGTCAACGCGGCCCTCAGCGGCGAGGACGACGGCCAAGGCGCTGGAGGTCATCGCCTGGAAGGCGGGCGAATCCGTGCGCCCGGCCAGCTCGACGGCCTCCCGCGCCAGCGGCTCCGCCTCGGTGTGCGCGCCTTGCCTTGCGCGTACCACAGCGAGCCCCGCGCGCCACGCAAGCTGAGACGCAATGTCGTCCGCGGTCGCGGTGGTGCGCGACTCTGCAGCGGCTTCTTCCGCCTCATTCAGCTCGCCCATTTCGGCGAGGACAACCGACAGATATCCGGCGACAAACGAGAGGATTCCGAGCTCTCCCGCATCCCGGAGCGTCGCCGCACCGGCCCGCAGCCGGCCGGCCGCCGAGGCAAGGTCGCCCATCGCGGTATACGCGTCGGCCTCAAGTGCCGTCGATCCGGCGACCGCGATCACCAGCCCGAGGTCGCGAATCTCCGCAAAACCACGCTCGATGTTCGCCAGCCCCTCTTCCGTTGAGCCGGAGAGGACCTGCGCAAGCCCCAACCAAACGGCGGCGCCTTCCATCTCAACGCGTCCGTTGCCCCCCGTGATCATCTGGGTCGCCATCTCCGCCACCTCCTCAAGGGGCATCGAACCGAGATAGGCAGCCATCATCATTGGCGGCATCGCGTGGCGGGCGAGATCCGGTCGACCGGCGCGCTCCGCAGATTCGATTGCCCGCCGGCAGGCGGCGAACTGG
>JALYLB010000134.1 GCA_030774475.1 Chloroflexota bacterium
CTGCTGCGCGAGGGAGATGCGTTTCGCGAGGTGATCGACCGCATGGCGGAAGCGGTCAAGGGGGAGCGCATCGACCTGGTGGTTGGGATGGAGTCGCGCGGGTTCATCTTCGCTGCGCCGCTCGCCGACCGCCTGGGAGCGGGATTCGTCCCGGTACGCAAGCTCGGAAAGCTACCGGCCGAGACGATCGAGGTCGAGTACGACCTCGAATACGGGACCGCGACCCTCGAGATCCACCGCGACGCCATCACCCGCGGACAGCGCGTCCTGGTGGTGGACGACCTGCTGGCCACGGGCGGCACGGTGCTCGGTACGATCGAGCTCGTACGCCGGCTGGGGGGCGAGATCGCGGGGCTCTCGTTCATGGTCGAGCTGACCGCGCTCGGCGGCCGCGCCAAACTCGGCGAATTCGCCATCCACACGCTGCTCGCCTACTAGTCGCCCACTGATGGCCGCCCTCCCGGTCGCCCAGCTCCAAGCTCGCTCCGTCACCGATCGGGACGAGATCGCGGCCTACCTGCGCACTGACCGCCGCTATGCCGCCTATGCCCT
This sequence comes from Chloroflexota bacterium, assembly GCA_030774475.1. Classification (GTDB taxonomy): domain Bacteria; phylum Chloroflexota; class Limnocylindria; order QHBO01; family QHBO01; genus CF-82. Next base: position 553 of record JALYLB010000134.1, read on the forward strand.
GGGCGACCTCGACTCGGCGGCGCGCGCCCGCTGCTCCTGGGGGATCGCCCACGACGCCCAGGACGAGCCTAGGGCGCTGGCGATGCACCACGACGGCCTGGTGCCGCAGCCGCTCTTCCTGATGGGCGATCCCGACGGCTGCCGGGCCATCCTCGCCAGCGTCATCAAGCCGCGCGACGCGTTCTTCCAGGCGACGGAGGCCCTGGACGTGGCTGCCTCGGAGCTCTACGAGCTCGAGCGGGCCACGATCCTGCTGCGGATGGTGGTCGACGCGCAGACCTTCGTCCCGACGGCCGGGGCCGCCGAGCGCCTGACGCCCGACGATATCGAGGATCTGAATCGGCTGTATCAGCTGGGCTTCCGGGCGGGCTTTGCCCAGGCGATCCTCGACGACGCGGTCTACTACGGGATCCGCATCCGTGGCCGGCTGGTGAGCGCTGCCGGCACCCACGTCATCAGTCGTCGCGAGGGGATCGCCGTGGTCGGCAACGTGATGACCCACGCCGACTACCGCGGCCATGGCTTTGCGAGGATGGTGACCGGCGCGGTGACCTCGGATCTGCTGGAGCAGGTTCTCGACGTTGCGCTCAACGTCCACGCCGACAACGGGCCGGCCATCGCGGCCTACTCCAGACTCGGCTACCGTGAGTACCGCCGGCTGACCGAGAGGCTGGGGCGCCGCCGATCCGGCGGCTGGGGGTTGATGCGACCATTACGAGAGGCAATGCGAATCACGTGGCCACGAGACCAACGCTGAAGGGTGACGTTCGCGACATCGGCCTGGCCGATGCGGGGGCGCTGAAGATCGAATGGGCGGATCGCCAGATGCCGGTGCTGGCGGGGATCCGCGAGCGCTTTGCGGCTGAGAAGCCGCTGGCCGGCTGGAAGAACAGCGCCTGCCTGCATGTCACCGCCGAGACGGCGAACCTGATGCGCACGCTGGCGGCCGGTGGCGCCGATGCGGTCCTCTGCTCCTCCAACCCGCTCTCGACCCAGGACGACGTGGCGGCGTCGTTGGTGGTCCACCACCAGATCCCGGTCTATGCCATCAAGGGCGAGGACCGCGACAGCTACTACCGCCACATCTCCATCGCCCTCGACCACCGGCCGCAGATCACCATGGACGACGGCGCCGACCTGGTCACCGCGCTGCACACCACGCGCACCGAGCTGCTCGCCGATGTCGTGGGCGGGACGGAGGAGACGACCACGGGCGTGATCCGGATGCGGGCGATGGCCTTCGAAGAGAAGCTGCGCTACCCGGTGGTGGCGGTCAACGAAGCGCTCACCAAGCATCTCTTCGACAACCGTTATGGAACCGGACAGAGCGCGATCGACGGGGTCCTGCGCGCGACGAACGTGCTCATCGCTGGCAAGAACGTCGTCGTGGGCGGCTACGGCTGGGTCGGACGAGGGATCGCGTCGCGGGCCAGCGGGCACGGAGGCAATGTCACCGTGGTCGAGGTCGACCCCATCCGCGCCCTGGAGGCCGCGATGGACGGCTACCGGGTGATGACCGCCAGGGAAGCCGCCGCCATCGGCGACATCTTCTTCGCTGCCACCGGCAACCTGAACGTCTGGGGTCGCGATGACTTCCCGCTGATGCGCGATGGTGCGATCCTGGCGAACGCCGGCCACTTCAACGATGAGTTCGAGCTGCCGGCCCTCGAGGCCCAGGCGGTCACCAGCCGCGAGGTCCGGCCGTTCACCCGCGAGTTCGCGATGGCCGACGGTCGTCGCATCTATCTGCTGGCCGATGGACGCCTCGTGAACCTCGGTGCCGCCGAGGGCCACCCGGCGCTGGTGATGGACATGAGCTTCGCGAACCAGGCGCTCGGGCTCGAGTGGCTGCGCTCGAACCTCGCCGAGCTCACCCCCCAGGTCTACGGGATCCCCGAGGAGATCGACCGCGAGGTCGCACGGCTGAAGCTCGAGACCATGGGGATCCACGTCGAGCCGATGACGCCCGAGCAGCTCGACTACTCCCAGAGCTGGGAGTCCGGGACCTGACCTGGGCCGACACCCGGTCCGACGGACAAGAGAAGGAACAATCCGGCGCAGCTGGAGCGCCGACGGTACACTCCCCGAGATGTCGATCGTTGACGGACAGACCCTCTTCACCTCGGAGTCGGTGACCGAGGGACATCCCGACAAGCTGTGCGACGCGGTCGCCGACGCCGTCCTCGACGACGTCATCTCCCGCGACCCGGGCGCTCGCGTCGCCATCGAGGCCACCACCACCACCGGTCTCGTCTTCGTCCTGGGCGAGATGACGACCGAGAGCTACTGCGACGTCAAGGCGGTGGTCCGCGAGACGGTCCGACAGATCGGCTACGACAACTCGGCGCTTGGCTTCGACTGGGAGACGTGCGGCACGATCGTGGCCATCAAGGAGCAATCCCCCGACATCCGGAGGGGCGTGGACGCCGCGCTCGAGGCACGGCAGGGGACCGAGCCGATGGAGCTAGGTGCCGGCGACCAGGGAATGATGTTCGGCTACGCGACCGATGAGACGCCCGAGCTGATGCCCGCGCCGATCGTCTATGCCCATCGCATCGCCCGACGCCTGGCCGAGGCGCGCAAGACTCGCGAACTGCCCTTCCTGCGGCCCGATGGCAAGAGCCAGGTGACGATCGCCTACGACCGCGACGGGCGCCCGCGGCGGGCCCACACCGTCCTGGTCAGCACCCAGCACGACCCGGACGTGCCGACCGACGTGCTCGCGACGGCCGTGCGCGAGTCGATCGTCCAGCACGCGATCCCCGCCGAGCTGCTCGATGACGACACCCGCTATCTCGTCAATCCGACCGGTCGATTCGTGATCGGTGGGCCGATGGGCGACTCGGGACTCTCCGGAAGGAAGATCATCGTCGACACCTATGGCGGAATGGCCCGGCACGGTGGGGGATCGTTCTCCGGCAAGGACCCAACCAAGGTCGATCGCTCGGCCGCCTATTTCGCGCGCTACGTGGCGGCCAACGTGGTCGCCGCCGGCCTCGCCCGGCGCTTCGAGCTCCAGGTGGCCTACGCCATCGGGGTGGCACATCCGCTCTCGATCAATGTGCAGACATTCGGCACCGGGGCGATCTCCGACGAGCGGCTGGTCGCGCTCCTCGAGGAGCAGTTCGACTTCCGGCCTGGCGCGATCATCGAGCAGCTCGACCTGCGCCGGCCTATCTACCGGCAGACCGCCGCCTACGGCCATTTCGGCCGGCCGGACCTCGATCTTCCGTGGGAACGCATCGATCGTGCCGCGGCACTGCGCGATGCGGCGGGCGTTGCCGGTATTCCGGACCTGACGGTGACCGCCCGGTCGTGACCCGCCTGCCGGCGCGCCCATCGCTGGCATGGGGGGAGCGCGCCGCTCAGGGGCCCGTCGCCCGCGCGGCGGCCTGGATCCGCAGCGTCATCGGTCCCGAGCCCGCCGCTCCAGCCGATCGGCTCCCCGACCTGCCGGTTGTGCTACGCCGCTCGCCGCTCGCCGCTCCCTACCTCGAGGCTCTTCAGGGACCTGACCACCGGCGAGCCGCCGCCGCCGCCAGCGGGGCGTCGGAGCGCGCGGTGGAGGAACGGTCGTGGTGGGCGGCGGACGCGTGGGCCCATCGTGCGCTGTGGCACTTCGAGCGTGTCGACATGAGCCTCGCCGCGACCCGCCAGGCGCGCCGGATCGGTGATATCCGGGTCGCTGGGGGCGATCCGGCGTCCGCGCGACGCTACTATGCCGAGGCGATCGGCGAGGCCCGGGACATCGGGGCCGAGCGAGAGGAGGGCCTGGCGGCGCTGGGCATGGGACGCGCGGAGCTCGACCTGGGCAACGTGAGCGTGGCGAGACGCCTGGCAGCGGTTGCATCGGAGCTGCTTGAACGCGCGGAGGCACCGGAGGACGAGCTCGCGGCCGCGGACGAGCTGCGCGGCAAGGAGAAGGCGGTCGGCGGCGAGGGACCGTCCACCGAGGAGGAAGGGTGAGCGCGAAGCGCGAGATGCGCGTCGGGATCGTCGGGGCCGGCGTGATGGCTGAGGCGATGATCGCCGGCCTGCTGGCGGACCGTGCGGTCGCGGCGGGCTCGGTGGTGGCCTCGCATCCGCGCCGCGAGCGCCGCGAAGCGCTGCAGGCGCGCTACGCGATCCGCTCCGTCTCCCGCAACCGCGACGCGACCGTGGATGCCGAGATCGTGGTGGTGGCCGTGAAGCCGCAGATGCTGGGGCGCGTGATGCGCGACATCGGCCCGGCCCTCCAGCCGGACCAGGTGGTGCTGTCCATCGTTGCTGGCGCCACCCTGGGCGCGCTCGCGAGCGGGCTGGCGCATCCTGCCGTCGTTCGCGCCATGCCCAATACCCCCGCCCAGATTCGCCGCGGGATCACCGTCTGGGCTGCGGCGGGCGCCTGCACCGCGCGCCAGCGCGACCTGGCCCGCGCCGTCCTGCGCGCCCTCGGCGAGGAGCGCGAAGTCGATGACGAGGAGTTCGTGGCGATGGCCACCGCCCTCTCAGGCACCGGTCCGACGTACCTGTTCGCGGTGATGGAGGCACTCATCGACGCGGGCGTGCACCTGGGCTTCCCGCGCGAGCTGGCCCACGACCTGGTGGTGGCGACCCTCATCGGCTCCGCCGAATATGCCAAGCACTCCGAGCTGCATCCAGCCCAGCTCCGCAACCTCGTCACATCCCCCGGCGGAACGAGCGCCGCAGCGATCTACGAGCTCGAGAAGGGACGGATTCGAACGGTCCTCTCGGACGCGGTGTGGGCCGCCTACCGGCGGACGCTCGAACTGGGCGCGCGCCTGGAGCGCGAGACGCGGGAGGGTTAGCGGTCGATGTTCGCCATCATCATGGCCGGCGGGGTGGGGAGCCGCCTATGGCCCCTCTCGCGGCGCCGAACCCCAAAGCAGCTCCTGCCGCTCACCGGTGAGACGAGCCTGCTTCAGCAGACCGTGGCGCGGGTGACGCCGCTCATCCCCCCGCGCGACGTCTACATCATCACCAGCCAGGACCACGTCCGCGATACGGTCGCGCAGCTGCCGCAGCTCCCTGAGGAGAACGTGATCGGAGAGCCGCTCGCGCGATCCACCGCGGTCGCCGCCGGGCTCGCGACGGTGGTTGCTCGCCGCGACCCGGATGAGGTAGCCATCGTCCTTCCGGCCGATCATTTCATCGCGGACGCGCCTGCCTTCCAGGAGGCACTGACCGAAGCCGCGCGGGCCGCAGAGCGCGGGTACCTGGTGACGCTGGGCGTGCCGCCCACCCTGCCGACCACGGCCTACGGCTACATCAAGCGCGGCGCCCGCCTCCACGCGGCGGTTCCCACCGCGCTGGTCGAGCGCTTCGTCGAAAAGCCCGATGCCGCCACGGCCCGCGAGATGGTCGACTCGGGTGACTACCTGTGGAACGCCGGCATCTTCGTTTGGCGCGTGTACACCTTCCGCCAGGCGGTCGAGCGGTTCCAGCCGCAGCTCGCCGCAGCCCTCGACGCGATCGGCGCGCTGCACCGTGTCCCCGGCTGGATGAGCGACGCGCGCGACATCCTCGAGAAGATCCCGGCCATCACCATCGATGTGGGGATCGCCGAGCCGGCCGCCACGGAGGGCCGCATGGCTGTCGTGCCGCTCGACGCGGGCTGGAGCGACATCGGCTCCTGGTCGAGCCTCCTCGAGGCATTGATCGCCTCGACCGGCTCCAACCTGGTCGCGAGCGGGCAGCACCTCGACCGCGGATCCGAGCGGATCCTGGTCCACGGCGGCGAGCGCCTGGTGGTCACCGTGGGGCTGCGCGACGTGATCATCGTCGACACCCCCGACGCGCTCCTGGTCTGCGCACGTGATCGGGCGGAGGAGATCAAGCCGCTCCTCGACGAGATCGCCGAAAAGGCCGGTGAGCGTTACCTCTAGCCCGATGGCGCCGGCGCCGGGCGCAACGGCCGTCCGCTTCGGCTGGCTGGCCCGACTGTTCGGTGCAGCGCTGGCCCTGTACCTGAACCTCGTGGCGCGCACCTGCCGCATCACCGGCCCGATCACCCGCGACCAGGTCGTGCTCGCCTCGTGGCACGAGTTCAACATGGCGCTCTTCGTGGTGACCAGGCGTGGCCGCGGCGACCTGTTGCACGCGTCGTTCTCGACCACCGGGTTCCGCGGTTTGGCAATCACCACCATGCTCGAGCGCAGCGGCAGCCAGGTGGCGGTCTTCGAGCTTCCGCCCGAGCAGAATCGGGCGGCGGGACGCGCGCTCGCCATGAGCATGGCCCGCCTGGCAGAGCGTGGCAATTCATTGATCGTGACCCCGGACGGACCGTTCGGCCCGTATCGGGTGGCCAAGCCGGGCGCCCTGATCCTCGCGAGGGCCTCGGGCCTGCCGGTTCAGCCGTGGGCAATGCGCGTGCGGCCGCGGATACGGCTGACGGCCCGATGGGATCACCAGCTCCTGCTCCTGCCGTTCTGCCGCATCCGACTGATCGAGGGCGAACGGCTGACGATCAAGCCGCGCGAGCCGGTCCGCGGCCTGGTCACGACCCTGCAGGACGAGCTGAATCGGATCAGCGGTCAACCGGCGTGAGTCGCAGCCGCTGGATGTTCGCGTCCGAGGTCGGGCGCTACCATATGACCATCGCCCGTTTGCATTGCCCGTGACCAGGATCAAGTTCGGAACCGATGGCTGGCGAGCGGCCATCGCCGAGGACTACAC
>JALYLB010000135.1 GCA_030774475.1 Chloroflexota bacterium
GAGACCATCCCTGGCGGGCTCGGGCGCAAGGACCAGCGTGCCTCGGCCGTGGCGACCCAATCGGGTCCGCCGACGGAAGAGGAGACCCCGGAGGGCCACCGCGAAGGCCAGCCCGCGTCCGACGACATCGTGCGCGAGGCGGGTCAGAACCGCTGAACTCCGCGGCGATCCGCCGCGATCCTGGGGACGACGCCCGCGCTACGGGGACGACGCCCGCGCTACGCGTCCAGCATCAAATCGGCCCGCTCGTCGAGCGGGCGTTGCGCCATGCATGAGCCAGCTGATCGAGTTGGATTGTGCCAGCGGGCATTGGCGTGGCGTCCGGCTGCCAGGGCGTTCCCGAGGCTTCGCGCGTGTGCGGGCTGCCGGCGAAAATCATCGAGCCGTGCATGTCGGCGTGCGCGCTGTCGTGCGATGGGAAGGGGATGCCGCCACCGAGATTCTCGCGGCGGCACAAGCGTTCAAGGCTGACCTCATCCTCCTCGGCACCCGCGGCCGGACGGGTGTGGCTCGCCTGGTGCTCGGGAGCGTCGCTCGCAACGTCCTCCATCATGCGTCGTCCTCCGTCCTCGTCGTCCGCGAGACGCCGCGGGAGGCGCCCAAGACGGACGTCTGATTCGGTCGCGGCACAATGCCGGGGTCGACCGCGCCCACCTCCTCGTGCTGCCCACGGTGCTTTGCTCTTCTGACTCGATGCTGCCAAGGTACCCAGCGATGGCTTCACCGACGTGATCGGGCTCGACTCGGCGTCCCTTGAGTTCGCTCTCAAGGCGCTACTCACGCTCTTCGTCGTCATCGATCCCGCCGGCCTGGTGCCGGTGTTCGTCTCCCTCGCCGGCGGGCGCTCGGCCAAGGTTCAGGCGACGATCGCCCGACGCGCCGTCCTCATCGCCGGAGCCATCCTGTTGTTGTTCTCTCTGATCGGCGGCCCAGTGCTGGCATATCTCGGGATCAGCGTCGCCGCGCTCCGGGTGGCTGGCGGCATCCTGCTCTTCCGCATCGCCGTTGACATGGTGTTCGCGCAGTTCCGACGCGAAACCACCGAGGAGGAAGCTGAGGCTCGAGCGAAGGAGGACATCTCGGTCTTTCCGCTCGCTATTCCGCTCATCGCCGGACCCGGCGCCTTGGCCAGCATCCTGATCCTGACAAGCGAGGCGCGGGGAGAGCCAATGGCCTTCGCGCTCGTTCTTGTCACTGCCGCCATCGTGCTGGTCGTCGCCTACGTCTTCCTCCGTGCATCGGCACGGCTGGCCCGTCTTCTCGGACAAACGGGTATCAACGTCGTTACCCGCGTCCTCGGGCTGCTTCTCGCGGCGCTGGCTGTCCAGTACGTCGCCGAAGGCGTTGTCGGACTCAAGCTGCAACTGGGCGCGTGAAGCCGATCCTGCGGACCTCAGCCGTCCCGCGAACGGACCCGATGACGTGCACGATCGAGTGCGAGCCGGCGAAGGGTAGGACCGTCGAGGATTCACGAGACATCCCCTTCTGGACGCGCCCGGTCGACCAACCTCGACGGCGCTGCTGTGTTCGCGGAAGTCGCCCGGGCAGTGGCCTCCCCGTTCAATTGTCTCGAGATCAACGCGATCCCCCGCCCACACCGGAAAACCTCTTGGTCCGCGCTGTCGCCACGCACGACTCCAATGCCCGGCCTCACAAGCGGATGTAGGCTCGCTAATCGAGAACGCCATGACCGACCGAACCACGACTTCGACGCTGGAGAGCACTCGACCCCTGTCGGACGAGGAGGTCGAGCGGATCGACGCGTTCTGGCGCGCCGCGAACTTCCTGTCGGTGGGGCAGATCTACCTGCTCGACAACCCGCTGCTTCGCGAACCGCTCCGGCCGGAGCACATCAAGCCGCGCCTGCTTGGGCATTGGGGGACCACGCCGGGTCTCAACTTCCTCTACGCCCACCTGAACCGGGTGATCAAGGCCCGTGACCTCGATGCGATCTACGTCATCGGACCAGGCCACGGCGGACCGGCCACCGTGGCCAACGCCTACCTCGAGGGAACGTACTCAGAGGTCTTCCCGAACATCACCCGTGACGAA
>JALYLB010000136.1 GCA_030774475.1 Chloroflexota bacterium
GTCGATATCTACCGCCAGCTCGAAACGCAGATCCAAGAGCTCAACGAACGCCTCGGCGGCCTTCCAGCACCGGCCGAGGCCTCCCACATCTGGAAGGGTATTTGGCTCGAGGAGGCGCATCACTCGACGGCGCTCGAAGGGAACACCCTCGTCCAACGCCAAGTCGAAGAGCTCCTTGCGAACGGGCTTGCCGTCGGCAACAAGGAACTCCGGGAGTACATGGAGGTTCGTGGCTACGCGTCAGCCGCCGAATGGGTCTATGGGCAGGCCATCGAACCGGGCGATTGGAGCACAGGCAGCCCCATTACGCTCTCCGAGCTCAGGCATATCCACCGACTCGCACTCCAGCCGGTCTGGGACGTCGCCCCGCATGAAGATGCGACCGAAGCAGAGAAGCCCGGCAACTGGCGACTGCATGACATCGAGCCATTCCCTGGCGGGATGAAGCCACCTGACTTCACCAGCGTCCCGCGCCTCGTGACGGACTGGATCGCCAAGATCGGCGCGGTGAAAGCCGAGAGCGAGACATTCCCGGAGGACCTGGCTCGTCTCCACGCTCGATTCGAGCAGATCCACCCGTTTCTCGACGGAAACGGTCGCACGGGGCGACTCATATTGAACCTGATCTTGATCCGGTCCGGATATCCGCCGGCGATCATCTACAAGCGAGATCGCCGTAAGTACCTTCGCGCGCTCGAGCGCAGCGACCAAGGCGACCACGGCCCCCTCGGGGAGCTCCTCGCTCGTGCAGTTCTGGACAACCTGCACCGTTTCATAGTCCCTGCGATCGCCGGGCCTGCGCGCCTCGTCGCGCTGCCGGCTCTTGCCCGAGAAGGATTCACTGCCAACGCACTGCGAGTCGCAGCGACGCGCGGCCGCCTTCAAGCCGTGAAAGCCGCTGATGGTACCTGGCGCAGCTCACAAGTCTGGGTGGACGACTATGTGGCTTCGAAATACAAGCGCCGCTAGAAGTTCCGCATATGAACCAACGGCTGCGGCTCGACAAAGCGCAGTCACACTTCTTGAGGCGCGGCATCCGGCTCTCGCGATGCGGCTCCCTGCGCGGCTCCCGAGAGCGTCCACCTGACGCCCCATGGCTGTCGCTGACTCTGAGCGGCCTGGTAATTCAGAAGCCCATATGCAGGCATGTTGCCTGCAAACAGCGGACAGGGCGACAGGGCTCGAACCTGCGACCTTCAGTTTTGGAGACCGGCCTGCCTCCGGTCTGGTAGCGGCATCGCCAGGCCGTCCCGCTCCCATTCCCGCTCCCGATCCACCTTGCCGGGCCAGCACTCAGCCGCCCTCACCCTCGGCAACCACGGCCACCCCATCGACGACGGCCTGCGCCCATACCTCAGTCCTGAAGTCAACGATCTCACCGCCACGGATCAGATCCGCCTCCGTGTTCCGGGTTGCCCTACTCGGGTACGGTGAAGGCAGACGTGATGCCACCGTCGAGTGGGAAGGCCGCGCCGGTGATGAAGCCGGAGCGAACGGCCGCGCAGCTCCCGTCGGTGAGCAGGCGGCAACCACGTCGCGCCGACGATCTGACCGGCGCCGCCCCCATGCGACGGGCGAGGTGGTGTCGCGGGCGCGATCTACACTCGCGGGGTGTCCAGTCCCCAGCCGTTGGTCGTGGCGATCTCTCAGGGAGATCTGGACGACCTTCACGAGCGGCTGATACGGACACGTTGGCCGCTGCGCGTTCCAGGTGACGACGGATGGCAGCTCGGCGCGGATCCCGAGACCATGCGGCGCCTGGTGGACCGGTGGGCTGACGGCTACGACTGGCGGGCGCGTGAGCGTGAGATCAACGAGTTGCCGCACTTCACCGTCGACATCGACGGGGTGGCTGTGCACTATCTGCACTACCGAGGCAGTGGGCCCCCGCTCGTGCTGACGCACGGCTGGCCGGGGTCGTTCCTGGAGATGCGGCTGCTTGCGGCGAAGCTGGCTGACCGTGGCTTTGAGGTCGTGGTGCCGTCACTGCCGGGGTTTGGTCTCTCGGCTCAGCGCCCCGGTGAGACCGATCCGTGGTCCACACCTGAGCTATGGCACACGTTGATGACCGACGTGCTCGGGCACCGGCGCTACGGCGCCCACGGCGGCGATCTGGGGGCAGGGATCACGACTCGTCTGGCTGTCCGCCACCCCGAGGCCCTGATCGGAATCCACCTCCTGGCCGCCGGCGCGCCCGCGCTCCAGGGCGACGCGCAGCTCACCGCCGACGAGCAGGCATTCCTGGAGGACGCGGCCCGGTGGGATGCCGACCGGGGCGCCTATGAACATGCGCAGCGCACCCGCCCGGTAACTCTCTCCTACGGGCTGAGCGACTCCCCGGTCGGGTTGCTGGCATGGCTGGTGGAGAAGCTCCGCGAGTGGAGCGACAGCGGCGGGGACCTGGCGACGCGCTTCGCGGACGACGAGATCCTGACCTGGGTCTCGTGGTACTGGCTGACAAACACGATCGGGCCGTCGTTTCGGCCCTACAGCGACGACTACGCGCGACCACCGAAGCGCGAACCGGTCATCGTCCCAACCGCGCTGGCGGTCTTCCCCGCCGATCTCGTGCAAGAGCCCCGCGAGTGGGTCGAGCGCCGCTACGCCCTCCAGCGCTACACCCGTATGCCGCGAGGCGGGCACTTCGCCGCCTTCGAGGAGCCCATCCTGTTGGCTGACGACATCACATCGTTCTTCGCGACCATCGAATAGCGTCGATCCGGCCTCCAATGGGTTGCGTCGAGCAACGCCCGAGTACCATCGCACAAGCGGCCAATCACGCCCGCTATATCCCGCGGATCGCGGAGGCCCACCCGATGAACGACCACGC
>JALYLB010000137.1 GCA_030774475.1 Chloroflexota bacterium
CCGCCTCGGGGTGCCCGATCCAGATCGGCAGGAACTTGTTGCCGTCGACGGTCTTCAGCAGCACGATCGGCTGCTTGCCGACCATGTCGAAGCTGACTCCGTAGATCTGCATCTGCTGCAAGGAAGCTCTCCCAGGCGGTGGCCTTCGAAGCGCCATTATAGGTGCGTCATCTCACCCGCCAGAGCGGGGAATCGTCGCTTCGGCTGCGACAATCGCCGGCGATGTCAGAGGTCCGCCAGCAGGTTCTGATCGAAGCCTCGCCCGAGGTCGTCTGGGAACTGATCACCGACGTCAACCGCCATCCGGAGTGGTGGCCGGACGTCGAGGAGGTCCATTGCGAAGACTTCCACGAGGGCTGCTCATACCGCGAGGTGATCAAGGTGCCGTTGGGGACCGCGGAGCGGGAGTTCGTCGTCTACGAGGCGACCGACTGCCAGCGCTTTCGGATCGACTGCGTGGTCAGCGGCGCCTTCGTCGACCTCGGACTCACCGAGGCGCAGGGCGGGACATTCATCGATGCCGCCGCCGGAATGAATCCGATCGGCGTTCGCTACAAGGTGTTCGACACGATCGCCGGGGGCAGCTACTTCCGCAAGTGGCTGGACCGGTCGGTGGAGGCAATGAAGCGCGCCGCGATAAACCGCGTCCCGAAAGCTGAGGACCGCGCCGCAGGGGCCTGAGCCCCGAGGGTCGGGGAGAACTCTCGCCGCCGGCCCTCGGGGCTCATCGTGGTCTCAAGCAGCCGGTTCCCCAGCTTGCGCATAGCGCAGGGAGCCAGGAGTCGTGAGCGTCTCCCCCGTCTCCAGCAGTGTCTTCAGCCCGGAGAGGATCATCGGCCAACCGCCGTAGAGCTCGCTGTTGGCACCCTCGCTGAGCTCATCGTGGGTGACTGTTAGACAGCACGAATCGCCGACCTGCTCGATCTCCCAGGTGACCCGCGATGTGCCCTCGCTCTTCACCTCGTCGCTCCAGAGCGCGTTGAAGCTCTGCACGAGCCTGCGTGGCGGATCGACCTCCAGGTTCTCGCCGGCCGCAATGTCGATGACCCCTGGGACCGAGGACTTGTAACTCGAGCCGGGCGTCCAGTCAGAGGTAACGCCCACACCAAAGTTGTACTTCTGCCTCATCTCCTCATCCGTGATCGCCTCCCAGAGGCGCTCCGGCGTGGTCTTGATGTAGATCTCGAACACGGTCATGGTTCCCGCGCCGTTGACGACGACGTACTTTTCCATTGGTTTTCCTCCTCGATGCTTTTCTTGAGCCCGGTCAGCGCTGCCGCCCATGGCTCGGCGTATTTGCTCACCCACCGGTCGTGAACGAGCCGGATCGGGACCGGGTTCAGGAAGTGCAGCTTCTCGCGCCCTCGCCGCTGCGTGGTCACGAGATTCGCCTCCTCGAGCACCTTCAGGTGTTTCATGACACCGAAGCGCGTCATCGGCAACCGCTGCTCGAGCGCGCTAAGTGTCTGCCCATCTTGCTTGAACAGCTCGTCGAGCAAGCTGCGGCGCGTCGGGTCGGCGAGGGCTCTGAACACCGCGTCCATGCCGCTGAGTATATGTGACCGTTTGGTCACCTGTCAAGCCACACAAAGACGGGCGCTGGGCGCGCTCACAAACCCCGAGGAGGCTGGCCGACGGTTGCCGCCGGCTCTACACGGCCGGGGCCGGTGCGGCCGACTGGCGCCCGAGCGTCAACAGGATGCTGACGATCACGACCCAGATCCCTGACAGCAGGAACGCAAAGAAGCCCGCGGGCGTGAACGCCGCTACGCCGATCACGACGCCGACCCAGCCCAGCCATTTCGGCAAGCCACCGTGACGGATCACTGACAGTCCGGCGGCGAGCACCAGCACCCCCATGCCGGCGGCCATCGGGAGGAAATCGTTGTTGTCGAGCACATTGAGCGCCTGGGTCGTGCCGATCGTCTTGGCGCTGTTCCCGGCATCCGCCAGCGCGAGGTGCACAAAGGCCAGAATCCCGAACCCGGCCGCTGCGAGCACACCACCGGCGAATGCGGCATTGGCGAGTTGCCCGGTGCCGCCCGCGCGACGCAGCTCGTATCGCAGGATGCTGACGAAGAAGAGAAGGAAAGGAATCGAAATCGCCATGATGAACGCGAGGGTCATGTGCTTGTCATGGTGCTGTCCGTAGAAGTCCTGCACCTGCTGGGCGGTGTCATGGTCGCCCGGCGTCGATCCCCCGGTCGCGAATACGGCAACGACGATCGCGACGAATACAAGTCCGGTGAGGGGAGCAAGGCGCTCCCAGGTGCTCTGTTGCTGCATCAGGTCCTCCTTATGGACAGGGTCGTGTCCCCTTTCGACGACAGGGTCGCGCGATCCTTTCGATGGCATGGAACCTGCCCACGACCAAAATTCGAAGTTCACGAAGGCGCCAGGGAGCTTGAAGTGGGCGATCCTGGACTCGAACCAGGGACCTCTTCCTTATCAGAGAAGCGCTCTGAC
>JALYLB010000138.1 GCA_030774475.1 Chloroflexota bacterium
GCCCTCGGTGCACTCGCGTCCAGGGGTTGACGAGCCCTGGGGTCAGGCCGCCAAACGGGAGCGAGGGGTCACGCTTGAACGTCAGCGAGTCCTTGAAGATGCTCCAGCGGTAGGCGAATGTCTCGCCGTTGTCTTGCGCAACCGTGACGGCGTCGCCGTTGACCTTAAACGTTCCGGAGCCCGACGAGCTCTCCACCGGGTTGCTCTGCGTATTGCTGAACCGGCCCTTCTCGAAGGTCAACGTGAAGTCGCCCCAGTTGCCATCGTTGATCTCAGCGTTGTCGGTGACGAACGGCGAGGCGATGAGCTCGGCCTTGGTGCCCACTGCGGTCGCTTGACTTGGAACCCCGCGGGAGTAGGCTCAACTCGACATCGGTCGAGTTGAGTGTCTGATCGGCTCCACTCGCCGACCTGACCTCCACGACGACGCCCAACGATGCCGTGCCGCTGTCTGGCACCGGTTAGGCGACGGGTTGGAGGCGATCTATGGCCGTTGACGCCAATCCCGAGATCGAGGCTTTGCTGTCCGAGCGGCGTGATTTTCCGCCGCCGCCTGAGTTTGCGGCGCAGTCAAATGCGCCGCCCGACATCTATGAGCGCGCGGAGCGCGACTTCGAGGGATTCTGGGCCGAGGAGGCTGCTCGGCGGCTCAGCTGGTTCAAGCCGTGGGATACCGTCCTCGACTGGCAGCTCCCGTACGCGAAATGGTACGTGGGCGGTGAGCTCAACGCGGCCTACAACTGTGTCGATAGGCACGTGGAGCAGGGCCTGGGCGACAAGGTCGCCTACTACTGGGAGGGGGAGCCGGGCGACAGTCGCACCTTGACCTACGCCGACCTCCAGCGTGAGGTCGCCAAGTGTGCGAACGCCCTGAAGGCGCTCGGCGTCCATAAGGGCGATCGCGTCGGCATCTACATGCCAATGATCCCGGAGCTGCCGATCGCTATGCTCGCGTGCGCGCGAATAGGTGCTCCCCATGTCGTGGTCTTCGGCGGCTTCAGTGCCGAGGCTCTCCAGGGTCGGATGGTCGACACCGAAGCGGTCGCCCTGATCACGGCCGATGGCGGCTGGCGAGCGGGCAAGGTCCTCGACCTGAAGACCGCGGTGGACGAAGCCTGCTCCGGCGCGCCGACGATCAAGAACGTGCTCGTGGTGCGCCGGACCGCCCAGGCTATCCCGTGGACGCAGGACCGTGATCACTGGTGGCACGAACTCGTCGAGGAGCAGTCGGAGGCAAGCGAACCTGAGGCTCTCGACTCAGAGCATCTTCTCTATCTGCTCCACACGTCTGGCACCACCGCGAAGCCGAAGGGGGTGATGCACACCACCGGGGGATACCTCGCCGGTATCAGCGCGACCCATCACTACATCTTCGACATCAAGCCGGACGACGTGTACTGGTGCGCCGCGGATATCGGATGGGTGACCGGCCACAGCTACATCGTGTATGCCCCTCTGATCAACGGGACGACATCGGTCCTCTACGAGGGGGCGCCGCAGTTTCCGACTCCGGACCGCTGGTGGTCGATCATCGAACGATACAAGGTAAACATCCTCTACTGCGCACCGACGGCGATCCGCGCGTTTATGAAGCAGGGCGAGGATTGGCCCGCGAAGCACGACATGTCGTCGCTGCGCTTGCTCGGGTCGGTCGGTGAGCCGATCAATCCCGAGGCATGGCTCTGGTACCACCGCAATATCGGGGGCGGGCGCTGTCCCGTTGTGGATACGTGGTGGCAGACCGAGACGGGCATGATCCTCATTACGCCGCTCCCGGGCCTGACCACGCTCCGTCCAGGCTCTGCCACGCGGCCCTTCCCGGGCGTGGGAGCGAAGGTCGTTGACAACGAGGGGAAGGATGTGCCGGATGGTTCAGGAGGCGGATACCTCGTGTTGACGCGTCCATGGCCGGCGATGCTGCGGGGCGTCTATAAAGACCCGGAGCGCTACGTATCCACATATTGGAAGCGCTTCCCCGGCTATTACTTCGCAGGCGACGGATGCAAGGTCGACGCCGATGGCTATTTCTGGCTCCTCGGCCGGGTCGACGACGTCATGAAGGTGTCCGGGCATCGGATCAGCACGATCGAGGTTGAATCCGCCCTGGTCGATCATCCGGCCGTTGCGGAGGCAGCCGTCTGCGGCCGCGCCGATCCGGTCACGAATGAGGCGATCTTCGCGTACGTGATTCTGAAGGCGAGCGTCACGCCGTCCGAAGAGCTGGCCGCCGAGCTGCGCGAGCATGTTGCCCACAAGATCGGAGCCATCGCTCGCCCCAAGCAGATCATGTTCACGCCTGAACTTCCCAAGACGCGCTCCGGGAAGATCATGAGGCGTCTGCTGCGCGACATTGCGGAGAAACGTCCGCTGGGCGACGTCACGACGCTGGCGGACTCCGGGATCGTAGAAACGATCCGAGAGAAGGCGGAGTCCAGCGAGGCGGAGCAGCTGGTCTGACGAGGCGTTGAGCCGTCTCGTTCGCGATCAGCCGAGCGGCGAACTGCAGGTAGCAACTCGGAAAGGAGTTGAACATGTCCCAGGCGCAGGCGGCTCCCGGGCAGGTCGCCATGCCGGCCCGCGCGGAGCCTGCCGAAGTGGTTGCGGCGTCCGCGGTGAGGGCCGATCCCGGACCGCTCGGCCTTGCAGCATTCGCTCTGACCACGTTCGTACTCTCCTTCGCGAACGCGGGGATCATCGGCGGCAGCTCGGTCGAGATCGTACTCGCCCTGGCGCTCGCCTACGGTGGCCTCGCCCAACTGCTGGCCGGCATGTGGGAGTTCCGCAACGGGAACACGTTCGGCGCCACCGCCTTCAGCTCGTTCGGCGCCTTCTGGCTCAGCTATGCCGCGTTCGTCTTCTGGTTCGCTCCGGCACTGAAGCCGGCGGATGCCCCGGGAGCGGTGGGCACCTACCTGCTCGCGTGGGGGATCTTCACCGCGTACATGTGGATCGCCACCCTGAAGCATGCCTGGCCAGTAATGATCGTCTTTCTGCTGCTTACGGTCACCTTCTTCCTGCTTGCGATCGGTGAGTATTCGACCAACGAAACGTTCAAACACTTGGGCGGCTACGTGGGGATCCTCACCGCCATCGCGGCCTGGTACGCATCGGCCTCCAATATCATCAACGAGGCTTTCAAGCGGCCGCTCCTGCCTCGCTGATCGTGACGGCCGGGACTCGGCTAGCCGAGTTCCGGCCTCTTCTCCCGCTCGCGTCCATTGGCCGAGCTTTCGTCAAGAAGTGTGGAAACGGGGTTGGCGGGTCAGTCTCAGCGGTCCTGGCGTCGCATGTGCCGGCTGTTCGGCGCACCTTCAGGGGTGGACGAACCCGGCGGCCTCCACGACCGGGCCCTTGGCCTCTCCGAGGTCAATAGAAAATCGACCTGCCCGAACCGGTCGATGGCGGCGTCAAAGAGGGCCTTGACCGAGCTTCGCTGACTGATTACCTACCGCCAGCGCCCGTTCCTCCACCCTGCCCTATTTCGGCGGCGTGTCAGGCCCCGGTAATCAGGCGCTCCAGCTCGAATCGGGCGGGGTCGACGAGGGCACGTATGGCTGCGGCGTTCACGTCTCCAACCAGGATCTCGCCCA
Organism: Chloroflexota bacterium; assembly: GCA_030774475.1. Classification (GTDB taxonomy): domain Bacteria; phylum Chloroflexota; class Limnocylindria; order QHBO01; family QHBO01; genus CF-82. The sequence goes on from JALYLB010000138.1 coordinate 3,591, forward strand.
CCTCGTCGTTGACCGACTTGAAGATCCCCAGCGCGAGCATCCGTGCGCCCTGGCGGTGATTGTCGTCGGTTGGAGTCAGGTAATGGACCGATGCAGCATGGTAGCGGTGGATCAGGAAGAGGTGCAGCAGGGTCATCAGACGCTTACGTCGCAGCGCCGGGTCGAACGTGTTCTGGTCGCGCACCGACAGGATCGACCGACCGCGCCGATCGGCGATGGTGGCGAAGACGATGTTGGCGATCTTCTCCTCAGACTGGTCCAGGACGCTCAGCTCGAGCACTTCCGAGCCCGCCGTGTGCGGGCGCAACGAGACGCGGAGCGACCTGCCCACGCCGTGATGCTCGGCCCAGCGAGCGAGCCAGCTCTCCAGCAGCCTGGGCGGGACCTCGGTCTGGACCAGGTGTTGGGTCTGGGTCGAGCCGGGTCCCATGGCCTTTGTGGTTGCCGTTTGGCCCGACGCGGCCAGCAGCGCGGCATCGGCACGTGGACCGCCGACCAGCGTCTGCGGCGTCCGGTAAGGCGACTCGAGCAGTCGGAGCCTTCGCTGCAGCCGCGCGAGGGCCACCATCCCATCCTCCGTCAGCGCGGTGGCGAACTCCTCGGCCGCCAGCCCGTCGATCTGGTGGTCGCCGTAGGTGATGAAATTGAACACGTATCCCAGCTTCCCCAGTTCGACAGGGAAGAGATGCATCTCCTCGTCAGTCATGCCGGTCGTGTCCCAGTTGAACGAGGGCGACAGGTTGTAGGCCAACATCTGGTCGGGGTGGACGGCGTGGATTGCCTCGGCGAACTCGCGCGCATCCGCTAGGTCGGCCGTCTTCGTCTCCATCCACAGCAGGTCGGCGAACGGGGCCGCCGCCAGCGATTTCGCTATCGCGTACGGGATGCCGCCCTCGACCTGGTAGTAGCCCTCGGGTGTCCGAGCCAGCTCGGGATCCCAGCTGACCCGGAGCCCCAGCTCGCTGGCCCTTGCTCGGGTTGCGCTCCATGCCGCGGGACCGGCGAACGCCAGCCATTCGTCGACGCTCATCTCGAGCTGGAAGCCCTCATCTGCCCGGAAGGTGATGAGGTCGGCGACCGCCTGGCACAGGGTCTTCAGGCCGGCTTGGGCCTGCCAGGTCTCTAGGAACCGATCAGCAACCATGTCGAGGGTCTGCTCCGCCGTGGAGCTCGCATCGGATAAATGAGCTCGCGCCGCTCGATCGATGACCTTGGTTAGCCCGACCTCGTGGAGCCAGGCATCGGCCGCCGCGAACTCGGCCTCGGGGATGGCGTAGAGCAGGTGCCCATTGATATCAGTCAGCCCTGCGCGGTTCAGCCGGCGTATCACCGCCATGTAGCCCACCCGGTAGGCCGGCACGTCGGCGCTGGTGACTCCTAGGATGAAGGGCTGATCGCGCTCGTCCGCGGAACCGTCGAGCAGGTTTGCGGCCTCGGCATCGGTCCGAGCTACGATGATGCCAGCGACGCCCATCACGTCGAGCTGGAAGCGGGCGGCGTTGAGCCGCTTGATCTGCTCGTCGCTGGGGACCAGGACCTTGCCGCCCTGGTGGCCACACTTCTTGGCGCCCGGCTTCTGATCCTCGATGTGGTATCCGGGCACGCCGGCCTCCACGAAGCGGCGGATGAGGTTGCGGACGTGCGCGTCGCCGCCGTGGCCGGTGTCGGCGTCGGCGATGATCCAAGGTTCGAAATCGATCTCCGGCGTCGCCGCACGCTGTGCCTCGGTCATGCGGGAACGGGCGAAGCGTTGATTGCGGTCGGCTGTCAGGAGTGCCCGAACAAGGCCCGCAGCCTCGTTGGGCACCTGGCCCAGGGGATAGCTCGCCAGATCAGGGCCAGGGTCCTCGTCCATCGACCCCTTGGCCGATGTGGCCCACCCGCCGAGGTAGATGGCCTCGATCCCGGCACGCTTCATGGAGACCGCCTGGCCGGGCGAGTACGGTCCGTAGGTCGTGATCGAGCTGCGTTGCACGAACAGCTCTCGCAGCCGGGCGTAGAACCGATCCGCCGCGTTGCTCGCGACCGGATAGTTGGTTTCGATCGTCCCGCGCTGCTCGACGACCTGACGCGGGGAATAGAGGCGGGTGGTGCGCGCGAAGCGCTCGCCTTCCATCCAACGGCGGGTGGCCTCGCCCTCGTCCTCCAGTGTGCCGGCGGTTGCGTTCGCGGCTGGCGGGGCGCTCGGCGGGGAGATCACCATGGAGGCGTCGTGCCTACTCGTTGTCGTGATCGCGGTTGCAGAGATCCGGACAGACGCACTCGGCCAAGTCGGCCACGGTGAGGCGCAGTGGCTCCTCGGGGAGCTCGGGACTCCACCGCAGCCACGAGTTGGCCCAGGCAGCCCGATGGGCCGGCGAGGGTGTCTTGGGGAGCGTCGTGGTCATCATTGCCCTACCTTGGCGGATGCTGTAGTATCGGTCAAGGCGATTCTTTCAATGGATGGCATCAGCCTGACCGATATAACCGCTCCACAGCTCGGACAAATCCAGGCCTTCGTCGAGGTGGCTCGCCACGGCACGATCAGCCGCGCGGCGGAGGCCCTCTTCGTCAGCCAACCGGCGCTCACCGCACGCATCCAGGGGCTGGAGCGCACCCTCGGCAGCGAGCTCTTCGCTCGCGGCCGCCATGGCAGCCGCCTGACCGAGGCCGGGAGCGCCTTCCTGCCGTTCGCCGAACGGGCGCTTACCACCGTGCAGCGCGGGCGGGAAGCAGTGGCCGAGGTTGCCAGCGGAAGCGGAGGGCGACTGACCATCGGTGCGGCGCCGGCGGTGAGCACCTACGTGCTGCCGAGCATGCTGCATCGGTTCCAGGCGGACCATCCGGGCGTGCACCTGTCGGTGCGCAGCGGTCACTCGGAGGACGTGCTCGAGATGGTGCTGCGCGAGGAGGTCGAGATCGGCCTCATGCGGCCCATCCATCACGCCGAGGTGATCTCGTCGCTTCTTTACGAGGACGAGCTCGTACTGGTCGTGCACCACGGGCATCCGTTCGCATCGAGCGGGCAGATCCAGATGGAGCGGATGGCAACCGAGCACCTGATCCTGTTCGACCGCACCAGCTCGTACCACGAGCTGACGAGCGCCGTCTTTCGGCAGGCAGGGATTGCGCCCCGCGGCTATCTGGAGGTGGACAACATTGACGCCGCCAAGCGGATGGTCGAGCAGCGTCTGGGCATTGCTCTCTTGCCCCGCACGTCGATTCTGGCGGAGATCGGGACCGGTCGACTCTCCCAGGTCGAGATCACCGACATGGTGCCGCTGAAGCGGCAGATCGTGGTGACGCGACGGCGCGACGGCGGCGAGATGAGTCCGGCGGCAGCGGCGTTCCTGCGTACTCTTGACGGGCTGCGGCCGAACGAGGAGCTGTCGCACCAGTTCCTAGCTTGAGGGGTGTTGCCTAGAAAGAGGGAGCGCCGGGCCTCATCCATCGACCTGGCCGTTTGATTCGCCCGTCCAGGAGCGCGCCAGTCAGCGCCGCTACAGCATGGGGTACGCGCCGAGGGTCAAGAACTCTGCGAATCGATCGTTGAGCACCAGATTGTCAAGCACCTGGGCTGCATCGGTCCACCGGTAGGGCGGGGCGGCTGATCGCAGGCGGGCGAGCTCCTCATCGCGGAGCGTTGTGTATAGGCCAGTCGTCATCGGTCGACCGTCGCCCAGGATGGCGTGTTGCATCCGCCACTGCCAGAGCTGGCTGCGGCTGATCTCGGCGGTGGCCGCGTCCTCCATCAGGTTGTTGATCGCGGCGGCACCGTTGCCGTCCAGCCACGACGCGAGGTATTGCAGCGCGACGCTCACGTTGGTGCGCACGCCGGCCTCGGTGATCCGTCCGCCGGCGATCCGGGTGTCGAGCAGGTCGCGAGCCACCAACGAGAGATCGTCGCGGAGCTTCTCCTTTTGGTTTGCCCGATCGCCGAGGACGGCGTCGAAGGCGGCGCGTGCCACCGGCACGAGATCGGGGTGGGCGACCCAGGTCCCATCGGAACCGTCGCCAGCCTCCCGCTGCTTATCCTCGCGCACCGCAGCCAGGGCGCGCTCCGTCACATCGGGCTCCCGCCGGTTCGGGATGAACGCGCTCATCCCGCCGATGGCGTGCGCCCCGCGCGCGTGACAGGTCCGCACCAGAAGTTGCTGGTAGGCCCGCAGGAACGGCACCGCCATGGTCACCTGGGCGCGGTCGGGCAGGATCATGTCGCTCCGCGAGTGGAACTTCTTGATCAGGCTGAAGATGTAGTCCCAGCGTCCGGCGTTGAGGCCCGATGCGTGCTCGCGCAGCTCGTAGAGGATCTCCTCCATCTCAAACGCGGCCAGGATCGTTTCGATCAGGACCGTGGCCCTGATGCTGCCGCGCGGTATACCGAGCAGCTGCTGGGCGGCCAGGAAGACGTCATTCCAGAGGCGAGCCTCGAGGTGCGACTCGAGCTTCGGCAGGTAGAAGTACGGCCCGGAGCGGCGGGCCAGCTGCTCGCGGGCGTTGTGGAAGAAGACGAGCCCGAAGTCGAAGAGGCTGGCCGAGATAGGGGAGCCGTCGATGAGCACGTGGGCCTCATCCAGATGCCAGCCACGCGGCCGGATCACCATGGTCGCGATCTGTGCATTCAGCGCGTAAGCCTTGTCATCGGTCTGGAAGGTAAGGCGTCGACGAACCGCTTCAGCCACCGCCCACTGGCCGATCGCTACGTTGGCCCAGGTGGGTGAGAGTGCATCCTCGAAGTCGGCCATGAAGACTTGTGCGCCGGAGTTGAGCGCGTTGATCATCATCTTCGGCTCGGCGGGGCCGGTGATCTCAACTCTGCGGTCCTCGAGGTCGGCCGGAGCGGGTGCCACTCGCCAGGTCGGATCCTGCCGGATAGATTCCGTCTCGGTCAGGAAGTCCGGCAGCTCGCCGGCGTCGAACCTGGCCTGTCGCTCCGCTCGGGCTGCCAGCAGTTCCTGTCGGCGGTCGTTGAAAGTCCGATGCAACTGCCCCACGAAGGCGAGCGCCTCAGCGTTCAGCATGCCGCGAGCGACCTCCGGAGGCTCAACACTGAGAGCGATACCCGCAGGCAGCTCGGTCATTCGACCATCCCCACTATCCTCCCTCGTCCCGAACGAGACGGACCCCCGCGGGCATGTCCGCCCCAAGCACGGGCGTGACGCTGCCTCGCAGGGTATTCGAGGCGCCGAGCCGCTGCAGCAGGGCGCTGCTGTCGTCGTGGTCCATGTCGATCACGGTCATGTGTGGATGCCAATTGGCGAGGATCGCTTCGGCCTCGGCGAGGTTGTTGGCAGCCCGCACCGCGAAGACACCGTGGTTCAGCGTCAAGGTGATGAGGTCGACGACCAGTGGGCGATCGTGCAGCACGAGTGCCCGCCGGGCCTCGAGTTGAGCAGGGTTCACACCGCTGTGCGTCACGGCTCCTCCGTCATTGCGCAAGATTATGGCGACGCTCGTGCAGGTTCTTCGCGATCTGTGCCTCGCCGGGGCAGCAAGGACGCTGCCGTGCCGATTATCGCTGCCTCTCGCGTCCCGCGCGCCGGGCAACATCGACTCGGCCCCTCCGCTGTCAAGACCCCCTCGCGTATCGGCTGGGCGGTCCCTGGTTCCCCCCGGCCCATGGATTCTGGTGCGCGAGGCTCAACGGACAGACGTTGATACGGGCTCTGGCGGAAGAGTCGAGCAACGTGGAAGGTACTCCAGCTTTCTTCGCGAGCAATGTCAGAGTTCACAACCCGCCGAGGTACACCCGCGATAGGATCGGCGGCGTCGCGAAGAGGACTTCCGTGAGCGAGATCGAGTCGATTGGCACGCACCTGGCACGGCTACTGTCTGGCGCCGATGTCAGCACGCTCGATCGCCTCGAGCGGGCGGCCCAGCGCCATGCCTTCTCTCGTCGCGACGTATTGCATGCGAGGGGGATCCAACTTCCTCCCTTCGTTACGCTCGATGGGCACGTCATCGCCCGGCGCATCGCGGAGACCGGACAGGTACGCGCTGCGCTGATCGCGGGACCTGGCTACCTCGGCGGACTTCGCTCGATCAGCGACCCAGATGCCGAAGCGATTTACGAGCTGGTCGCCCTGACCGATGGATCGTGGGCGACCTGGGATCCGCGATTCATGCGAGACCTCGCGCTCCAGGACGCGGGGCTGGCGGTCGGCCTCCTCGACAAGTCATCGCAATTCTCGATGGTTCTCAACATGAGGCTCGATGAGCGATCCTTTCAGAATGCCCGCCAGCGGCTGGCGCTCATCCTCACGCGGTACGGGAACGTGATATTCGACACTCCCCATCCGGTTGCACAACGAGCCGACCTGGCAGCGATGATCGGTGCCAGCCGAGTGATGATGTATCGGGCGCTTCGCGAGCTGGAAGCCGAAGGTCTTGTGGAGCGCCAACGCGGGGGCGGCATCGTCGTACTGGACGAGGAGCGGCTGACAGCACTGGTTACCGTTGCGCCTCCGCAAGGCTCGCCAGCGTTGTGACCGTGGCACCGGAAGCGCACGGAGACGCAGCGGCGATCCGGGTCACGGCTGCGACGAAGGCGAGCTCGGCGGCCGCGACTGCCAGCCCAATTCCTCATCATCGCCGGCCAACCAGCGCAGGGCAGCATCCAAGTCGTCGAGTTGGAACGGTTTGAGCAGGACCCTGACATGCGGATGATGGGTCCAGCGTGCACGGAGTTCGGCGTACTCCAGTCCAGTGCATATGACGATGCGCGGGACGCCGATCAGGAACCGTTCGCTCTCCGCGCGGCTGAGCACCACGCCGTCGAGCATGGCTCCATCGGGGAGCGGCAGGCGCGGCCGGGCGGCGAAGGCCTCCACGCTCAGGTTGAAGACGGCGATCGAGGCTTCTCGGGCTACGTCTGCGGTCAGATCACGGAAGCCGGGATCGTCATCGACCAGCCAGATGGTCCTTGGCGAGCGCCGCGGCCGGC
>JALYLB010000139.1 GCA_030774475.1 Chloroflexota bacterium
GCTCGGAAAAGCGCGCCAGTGGGTCGGTGGCGACAGAAGAGGTCAAGGTAGGAATGAGTGTACGTGTCACGATCGTGACGCCAGTTGTAGCCCCAGTTCCTGACACTTCGTGTCAGGATGCCTGCGGGATCGCGATGCAGGAGCGCCTCGCCGTGGGACGCCGTGGGACGCCGCGGGACGCCCCCGCCACGCTCGCGGGACACGTATGATCCCCGTGGTCCAGCACCGCTCCGAGCAACGATGGCCGACGAGAATGACCGAGATCGAGCCGACCGACCCAGGTGCGCCCGATGCCGACGGCGCCGCTCCCAAGCGGCGGCTGCGCCTGCTGGTGGTGGACGACCACGAGATCGTCCGCCGGGGCCTGGTCGCGCTCCTCGACCGCACCGAGGAGTTCCAGGTCGTCGCCCAGGCCGGCTCGGTCGCCGAAGCGATCGCCGCCGCCCGTCGGCACGAGCCTGACCTGGTGGTCATGGACCTCCTGCTGCCCGACGGTTCGGGCATCGAGGCCTGCCGCGAGATCCGGTCGGAGCGGCCCGAGACCCGCGTGGTCATGCTGACCAGCTCCCCGGACGAAGAGGCGGTCCTCTCGGCGATCATCGCCGGCGCCTCCGGCTACCTCCTCAAGCAGATCCACGGGCGCGACCTGGTCGCCGCCCTCCAGTCGGTCGCTCGTGGCGACTCCCTGCTCGACCCGGGCGTCACGGAGCGCGTCCTCGAGCGCGTGCGCCGTGCAGCCAGCGGAGGCGAGCAGGACGAGCTCGGCCAGCTCACTTCCCAGGAGCGCAAGATCCTGATGCTGGTCGCGGAGGGGAAGACGAACAAGGAGATCGCCGCCGAGGTATTCCTGTCTGACAAGACGGTCAAGAACTACGTCAGCAGCATCCTCTCCAAGCTGAACCTCGAACGCCGCGCCCAGGCGGCCGCGTTCGTCGCCAAGCACCGCATCGGCGGCTAGCCCCTCTCGCGCTGGCCCATCGGTCATACCAGTTAGGGCCGTCCGGCACGCGGCAGATGCGCATTCCGCTTCTACGCTCGGGTCAGTGCTCGCGACCACCGGCGACGACCGGAGACGCCGGTCCGTCGGGAGAGCGCTGGAGGAGCAATCCAATGAACACCACAAGCAGCCTGCGCGACAAGGGCATCGTCCTGATCCGCGTGGCCATGGGCTGGGTCTTTCTGTTCGCCGGCATCGAGAAGTTCCTGAACCTCGACGGCGGCAAGCCATTCGGCGCCGCTGGCTTTCTGCAGTTCGGCACCGCCGGCAGCTGGCCGGGCGTCGTGCTGGCGAAGGGCGAGTCGCTCAACCCGACCCACCAGTTCTGGGCGGATCTGGCGACCAACCAGGGCCTCATGAGCGTGATCAACGTCCTCGTCGTCTTTGGCGAGGTCGCCATCGGTGCCGCCCTGATCCTGGGCCTCTTCACCCGCTTTGCGAGCGTCATGGGCGTCGTCATGCTGAGCTTCTTCTACGTGGCGGCCTGGGACTTCTCCCTGGGGATCGTCAATGAGCAGCTCATGTACGCGATCATCACCGGTTCGCTGGGGATCATCGGCGCCGGCCAGGTCTTTGGCCTGGACGCGGTGATCGAGAAGACCCGCTTCGTACAGAAGGCTCCCGCTCTCCGCTACGTCCTCGGATAGGACAACCCACTACCGTCGGGCCGTCGGCCATCTGGCCGGCGGCCTTTCGCTGCCCCTCAGCCTCCCTGCCTGCCGATCCTGCCCAGGTGTGTGTCGTTGAACGACGTGGCACGTTTCAGGCCGAAGCCCGCCGACCGGTCCATCCCGATGTGCGCGACAAGGATGGCGCCAGCCAGGATCAGACCCTCGATGCCCAGCCACCAGCCGATTCCGACGACCGCAAGGGCCGTGACGAGGTTGTGGGCGGCGTTGTAGACCACCGCCCCGAGCCGCGGGCCTCCCAGGTAGCCGAGAGCGGAGAGATCGAGGGCGATCAGGGCCGGGACGAGGAGGAGCAGGCTTCCGTCCCTGGTCAGCCAGACCGCGAGCCCGGCAGCGAAGATCGCTACCTGCTCCGCGCGCAGGACCAGGCCGATGGCGCCATCCGCGCCGGGCTGGGCATTTCCGTAGCGGCCCATGGCCGGGCCGATGCTAGCGGCTAGACTCGCCGGGTGCCATCGGATCCAGCGGCGGCGACCCCGCCGTTGAGCGCGCCGCGCCCCGTCCAGGACTGGCGCGCGCTGCTCGTGGTCTACGCGGTCACCGCGCTCATCGAGTCGGCGGGCGTCAGCCAGGTTTTCGCGTTCCTCCCCCTGCGCTTGCACGAGATCGGCCTGCCGGATGCGGAGGTCGCCTCCTTCACCGGCATCTTCACCGCGTTGATCTTCGTGTTCGGCATCTTCCTCGTCCCGTTCTGGGGCGTGTGGGCGGACAAGTACAGTCGACGAGCCGTCATCGTGCGCAGCGCGGTCGTGGAGGTCGTCGTCTTCGCCGGGGTGGCAATCGCGAACGAGCCATGGCAGCTTGCCGCGGCGCTGCTCCTCACCGGCCTGCAGCTCGGGAACACGGGCGTCATGCTGGCTGCCCTTCGCGACGTGAGCCCCACGAATCGGATCGGGACGGTGAGCGCGGTCTTCGGCGCCACGGGGCCCGTCGGGTTCGCGCTGGGACCGGTCATCGGTGGGTTCATGGTCGACGCGCTGCATCTGCCGCTGACATCGGTCTTCTGGGCGGGCGCCGCGCTCTCGGCGGGGGTCGTGGTGCTGCTCATGACCGCTTCCGCGGAGGTACGACCGTCGGTGGTTCCCGCAGGACGATCCCTCGACCTGGCCGCCTCCGCCGTGCGCGGCGTCGTGACCGACCCACAGGTCCGCAGGCTGTTCGTGATCTTCGGGGTTGCGATCCTCGGGAGCTTGATGACCCGTCCGTACCTGCCGATTCTGGTCCAGCGCCTGGTGGGCACCGGACCAGGGTTGGCAAGCGCCATCGGGCTCGTGGTGGGAACAGCGGGCATCGTGGGCGCCCTCGCCTCACCGGGGGCGGGGCCGCTCGGTGACCGCCTCGGGCTGCGGCGGGTCCTTGCCGGCACGCTGCTCGTCGGGGGCATCTCGGTCGCGCCCATGCCACTGGCACCCGGCATTGCCGCGCTGGCGGCGCTCGCGGTGGTCTACGCTGCGGCCAATGCGGGAGTGCAGGCCATGGTCTTCGCGCTGGTGGCGGTCGAGACGCCGCCTGAGCGGCGGTCCCCGACGCTGAACCTGGAGCTTCTGCCGTTGTACGTCGCGGGCATCATCGGGCCGAGCGTGGCGGCCGGGTTCGCGGCGACCGCCGGAGTACCGGCGATCTACCCTGCCGCGGGCGTGGTCATGGTCGTCAGCGCGCTGTCCTGGCGGGCCTCCTGAGCCGTCAAGCAGGGCGTGATACAGCTCGACCGTCTGGCCCGCGATCGCCCGCCAGCTGAATCGCTCCACTGCGCGCCGCCGACCGGCCTGGCCCATCGAGGCTCGGCGCGCCGGGTCGGCGACGAG
>JALYLB010000140.1 GCA_030774475.1 Chloroflexota bacterium
CCCGCGGTTGGCGATGGGCGCGTCTATGTTGGGCGGGGGCTGCATGCCAGCGCTCCTCCCCACGATCTCGTGGCGATGGACGTCCGTGACGGATCGTTCCTGTGGTCATTCGCCTCGCCTGCTGGCCTACAGGTGCACATGGGCGGGCTGGCCAACGGCGTCGTGTACGCGGTCTCGGACGACGGCAACGTCTACGCTCTCGATGCCGCTACTGGAGTCCAACGCTGGACTGCCCACACAAACGGCAGCATTGGCACCCTCGCAGGACTCGTCGACGACATTGTGTACGTGTCGAGCGCGGACCAGACCATCCGAGCGCTCGACGGGCCGACAGGTGAACAGCTGTGGAGCATCACCGTGAAGGGCACACCAACAATGCCGGCCGTGATCGATGGGCGAGTCATCGTTGGCACGAGTCTCGGGAGGGTTGTTGCCATCGGCGGATCGTCGTAGTGGTGTTTAGGCAACCAGTCGCTAGTCTCGCGCAACCCTTCAGGCGCGAGCATTCGGGTGTCTAAGCGCCGCGGACGATGGCGATGGCCTTATCGCGGCTCATCTGCCGCCCCTTCCGCTACCCGTTGTCCGCCCGCTCGGGGGATGGTGGCGTGCTCGGTCGCTTCTTCGCGAAGTGTCAAGCAAGACCCGCGGCCTGGTTGCCACGGAAGCCACGGCGACAGAAGGATTCCGCCTCAGCCGCGCTCCTCGTGGTGGCTGCAAACGAGGGGGAGCGGGAGCGCTCGTCTGCCTTCGACCCGCGACCGCCTAGACATTGCGCGCCGATCTAGGTCGAAGGTTCAGGAAGAGGAAGAGGCAGTTATGCGGTCAGATTGAGCGTGAACGTGGTTGTTGGTGGGCGACACTGGACTCGAACCAGTGACCTCTTGCATGTCAAGCAAGTGCTCTAACCAGCTGAGCTAGCCGCCCCGTTGCAACCGAATCGGCATTAGACCACAGGATTGTGGCCGCTGTCGAAGCCCATTCCCTCCTACATCGGACTGACAAGCTGGAAGTAGTTGTCATCCGGGTCCGACAAGGTCGCGATCCAGGCGTCGCCTCCTTCTCCGGGGTTGTAGGGCTCGCGGACGATCGATGCGCCGGCTGCCTTGAGCCGATCGAAGTCGCCCTTGACATCGGGGCTCTCGATGTTCCAGATGATCCGGCCCGGGTGCGTGTTCTTACCCTTGACCTCATCGTGCGGGCCAACCATCAGCCCGCCTGTCCCGAGCCGCCACCCGGTGTAGCCGCCATCCTGCCAGGCGGGCGCGCCAAAGAGCCTCGTGTAGTACTCCGTCAACCGAGCTGGATCCTCGGAGCCAATCAAGATGTTGTTCAGGTTCATGCTGTTTCCCATGCTGGTTCGCGGACACCAATGCCTTCTTGGATAGGACGGCGGTTGGCGCCGAATCTCATCGGCATCACCGAATGCCGGTTGACACCGCTGGTACGGTCGCAATCGATGCGCACCCCGTACCACGACACCATGGTGATGCCCTGGCGGCCCCGCCGCCGGAGCAGTCGCGTCGCCGCGCGCATCTAGGAGCAGGCGACACCGAACCTCTCGTTCTCCGGCCACGGTCGAGCCGCACACCACCGCTCACCGCCCCCATTGCATTCGCTGGAGAACATCCATGTCAGTCCCCACCTTTGGCGTTCCTGCCGCCCCGCCGCCCGCTTCGTGGCGCCGTTCGCCGGATGACTTCGAGCCCGGCTTCGATGGCCTGCGCTGTGCGGCCTGCGGGGCGACCACCGAGACCGGGCCGGTCTTCGCCTGTCCCCGCTGCTTTGGGCCCCTGGAGGCCACGTACGATTACCGTCGGGCCGCGCGTTCGCTGACTCGCGACGCAGTTGCATTGCGCCCTCATTCGCTCTGGCGCTGGGCCGAGCTGCTTCCCGTCGACGAGATCCCGGCGCCGGGACTCGCCGTCGGGGGATCGCCGCTCGTCGAGGCGCCTCGCCTGGCCCGCGAGATCGGCGTCGGCCGCTTGTGGGTCAAGGACGACTCGCGCAACCCCACGCTCTCCTTCAAGGACCGGGTGGTCGGCGTCGCTGCTGCCCGCGCCGTACAGTTCGGATTCACGACGCTCGCCTGCGCCTCGACCGGGAACCTCGCAGCCGCCGTGGCAGCGGCGGCCGCGCGATACGGGCTACGGGCGGTGGTCTTCGTCCCCTCGGACCTCGAGCCGGCCAAGACAGCCCAGGCCGCGGCGCTTGGCGCCACGGTCGTCCGAGTCGACGGACCGTACGACGCGGTTAATCGCCTTTGCCTGGAGCTGACCGATGAGCTCCCCGACTGGGCAGTCCTCAACGTCAACCTGCGCCCGTACTACGCCGAGGGCTCCAAGACGATCGGCTTCGAGATCGCCGAACAGCTCGGCTGGCGCTCACCGGACGTCATCGTCGCGCCCATCGCGTCGGGCTCGATGTACACCAGGATCGCCCAGGGGATCAGGGAGCTGACCGAGGTAGGGCTGATCGAGCGGACCTCAACACGCTATGTCGGGGGCCAGGCCGAAGGCTGCTCCCCGGTGGCGCAGGCGTTTGCAAACGACGCGCCAATCTCCCCCGTCGAGCGACCCTCGACGATCGTGCGCTCGCTGGCAATCGGCACGCCGTCGGACGGCCCGCGCGCCATCGAGCTGGCCCGCGACAGCGGCGGCAGCATCGAGGCCAACGATGACGAGGCGGTCCTCGAAGCGGTGCAGCTGCTGGCGGCGACCGAGGGAATCCTCACGGAGCCTGCGGGCGGCGTCACGGTGGCGGCGCTGCGATCCGCGGTCGGCGCAGGGCGGGTAGGGGCGGACGACGAGGCGGTAATCGTCATCAGCGGCAACGGGCTCAAGACGCTCGATTCGCTGCACCGAACGCCGCATATCGAGGCGATCGCCCCGTCGTTCGACGCGTTCATCGGCTGGTGGGAAGGCCAGGCCGCCTAGCCGGCGCGTGGCACAGGCGCCGGCGGCTGGGTGCGGTAGGCTTCCGGCCATGGCCCAGCCTGCGCACGACCGGGTCCCGCTGGTGCGGGAAACGTCCGTTTCGGCGCGCCTCGCCCGGGTGCAGGCCGATCTCGACTTCCTCGAGGAGGTCACCCAGCTGGCGGCGGGAGCCGCCACCTGGGACGAGCTGATGCAGCTCATCGTGGATCGGAGCACCGATGCCATGCAGGCCGAGGTGTGCTCGCTGTACCTGCTCGATCGCGACGGCCAGGGCCTCACGCTGGCTGCAACCAACGGGATCGACAAGCAGCAGGTTGGTGTCGCGCGGCTGCGAATCGGCCAGGGGATCACGGGCATCGCCGCCGACGAGCGGCGGCCGATCGTCAGTGTCGACCTGCGCGACGATCCGCGCTGCGCGTGGATCCGGGGCGTGGACCATGCCCGCTTCAGCTCAATGGTGGGCGTGCCGCTCCTGGTCCGCGACCGCGTCGTAGGCGCGCTGAACGTGAAGACCACCGAGCGTCGCGAGTTCCGCAAGGCCGAGACGCGTCGCCTGGCGACCATCGCGGCCCTGCTCGCCGGGGTCGTCGAGCGGCGACGGCTCCAGCTCGACGCCGAGGCGCAACTCGACGCCGTGCGGAGCATCGACCATGCGCGCGCCGAGCTCGTCGCGGTCGTCACCCACCAGCTGCGGACCCCGCTTGCCGTGGTGCGGGCCTACCTGGAGCTCCTCGCCGAGCGCGCGAGTGGCGAAGGCACGGGTGACGGCGAGCGCGACGAGACGCAGGGCTGGCATCGCGCCGGCGCCGAACAGCTCACTCGGCTCGACGGGCTGGTGGGGACCATCCTCGATACCGTCCGCGCTGACCGGCTCCTCTCCATCGAGCAGCGATCGTTCGAGATCGGCCCCGTCGTCGATGAGGTCCTCTTCCGTGTCGCGCCGCTCCTGCGTCAGCATCGGCTCGAGCGCTACGAGACCGGCGGCCGGCACTGGGCGATCGGAGATCCGGCCCGCCTGGGTCAGGTCCTCGAGCTGCTCCTGGAGAACGCGGCGAAGTACGCACCGGAGGGTGCCTCCGTGGTCGTCGCGGACTGGACCGATGGCGCGGAGACCCGGGTCTGCGTCGGTGACAGCGGGCGTGGCATCCCCGTCGCCGACCGCGAGCGGGTATTCGAGCCATTCGTCCGCCTCGGCTCGGGAGAGACGCCGGGATCCGGCGTCGGCCTTTTCGCGGCGCGCCGCCTCGTCGCGGCGATGGGCGGCCGCCTCTGGATCGAGGACCGCCCGGGCGGCGGCAGCCAGTTCGTCGCGGCACTCCCCCGCACGGAGCCGATGGCGGCGCCGGCATGAGGGAAGCTGGGCTTCGGATCCTGGTCGTCGACGACGAGCCGGCGATGGTGGGCGCGGTTGCCGCGCTGGTGGGCAGCGTCGGCCACCGAGTGACGGCCGCCTACGATGGCCGCGAGGCGCTCCGCAGGTACGGGGAAGAGGAGCCCGATATCGTCCTCCTCGACCTGGCGATGCCCGGCGAGGACGGGCTGGCCGTCTGCCGCGCCATTCGCCGCCGCGGGTCGACGCCGATCATCGTCGTCTCAGGCGAGGGGCAGGAGTCGGCCAAGGTCGAGGCGCTCGACGCCGGAGCGGACGACTACGTGACCAAGCCGTTCGGCAAGGACGAGCTCCTCGCACGAATCCGCGCCGTCATCCGACGCCGTTCGTCCTCGCCCGATGCAGACGACGGACAGCCGTCGATCATCGAAGTCGATCCCTCCCGGCACGAGGCGCGGGCGGGCGATCGGCCGTTGCGCCTGACACGTATCGAATTCGCGTTGCTTGATGCCCTCGTGTCGGCGCGCGCCAGGTTGGTGAGCCATGCCGACCTCCTGGAAGCGGGCTGGCCGGGTGAGCGCGATCCGGATCCCCTCTGGCTCAAGCCTCACCTGGCCCGACTGCGTCGCAAACTCTCCGCGGCCCGCGCCCCGGCGCCGATCGCGGTGCGCGGCGTTGGCTATCGGCTCATCGACCCGCCGCTCGAGCCTCGAGTCGAGCAGGAGGTTCGTCCGCCTCGCTGACCGGAAGGGCGACCGACTCGGACCGCGGCTCGATCGTGGTGAATGCGTGGGGTGCCGCGGGCCACGTCTCGAGGATGGCACGCGCCCGAGAGCTTCCCTCGTCGGCGTGGCTGCGAAGCAGCTCGAGGAGCGCGGACTCATCGCCATCGGCCAGGGGAGATGTCGAGACGGAGTCGGTGTTGAGCGACGCCTCGGCAACGTGCTCCGGATCCCAGAGGAAGGCACGCCCGCCGGTCATCCCCGCGCCGAAATTCGCGCCAATGCTTCCGAGCACCACCACCGTCCCGCCGGTCATGTACTCGCATCCGTGAGGCCCGATACCCTCGACCACCGCCCGCGCACCGCTGTTTCGGACGGCGAAGCGCATCCCCGCTCGGCCCACGATGTGCAGTCGGCCGGCGGTGGCGCCGTACAGGCACGTATTGCCGGCCAGCGCTGGGTCGGCTGCCACCCAACCAGGAGCCGGCTTGACGACCACCGTTCCGCCGGAGAGGCCCTTGGCGACGTAATCGTTGGCGAGGCCGGTGACCGCGACCCGCATCCCCGCCACCGCGAACGCTCCCAGGCTCTGGCCTGCGGCTCCGGAGAGCTCGTAGGTGGTGTGGGGCAGCCTGCGCGGCTCGGGTCTGTGCGCCAGGGCCCCGGCCAGCTGCGCGCCTACGGTTCGCTGGCGGGTCGTGATCGCGGCCACCAGGTGATAGGGCCTCCCGGCATCGAGCGTGGCCAGCGCCTCGGCGAGGACCGATGCCTCGAGCGATGAGGCGACCGGGCGCCCTCCCGCCAGCGGGGCGTCCTTGGGCGGCCTGCGGCGCGCCGCGGGCGGGGTCCAGGCTGGCGCCGCGGTGATGGCGCCCAGGTCGAGGACCGGCGCAGCCGCGCCATCGGCCTCTACTGGCTCCAACAGGTCTGCGCGGCCGATGGCGTCCGCCAGGCGTCGCAAGCCGAGCGCGGCAAGCTCACGACGGACGTCCTGGGCGATGGCGGTGAAGAACACGACTACATCCTCGGGTCGCCCGGTGAACTTCGCCCGAAGCTCGGCACGCTGGGTGGCGATCCCGGTTGGACAGGTGTCGAGATGGCATTGGCGGGCCATGTCGCAGCCGAGCGCCACCAGGGCCGAGGTCCCGAAGCCGAACTCCTCGGCTCCCAGCATGGCGGCCAGGACCACGTCCCGGCCGGTCTGCAGTCCGCCGTCGACCCGCAGCGCGACGCGATCCCGGAGCCGGTTGCGGACGAGGACCTGGTGCACCTCGGCCAAGCCGAGCTCCCAGGGCAGGCCCACATGCTTGATGGACGAGAGGGGGCTGGCGCCGGTGCCTCCGGCGTGCCCTGAGACGAGGATGTAGTCGGCATGTGCTTTCGCCACTCCCGCGGCAATCGTGCCGATGCCTGCGCCCGAGACCAGCTTGACGCCGATGCGCGCCCGGGGATTGACCGCCCGCAGGTCCGTGATGAGCTGCGCGAGATCCTCGATCGAATAGATGTCGTGGTGTGGCGGCGGGCTGATCATCGTCATCCCAGGCTGGCCGCGTCGCAGGGCCGCGATGAAGGCTGTCGCCTTGCGACCGGGCAGCTGGCCGCCCTCGCCGGGCTTCGAGCCCTGTGCGATCTTGATCTCGAGCTGCTCGGCACGGGCCAGATACTCGGTGGTGACGCCGAAGCGGGCTGACGCCACCTGCTTGATGGCGGCGTCTCGTCGGTCGCCATCGGGGTGCGGTGCGTACCAGGCGGGATCCTCACCGCCTTCGCCGCTGTTCGAGCTCGCTCCGAGGCGAGCCATCCCGATCGCCAGCGCCTGGTGCGCCTCGGGGCTGAGGGCACCCAGGCTCATCGCCGCGCTGACGAATCTGCCGACGATGCGGGATGCCGGTTCGACCCGCTCGACTGCCAGCCGCGCCGCCGCCGGTCGCACTCGGAGCAGCTCGCGCGGTTGGCGCGCCGGTCCTTCGACGATCGCCGCCCGATAGTCGGCGAGCGCTTCTGGGCGTGTCCGGGCGGGGCGCGCCTCGGTCGCGAGGCGCTGGACGGCCTTCACCGCGCGGGGAGCGAAGGCGTGCGTCTCGCCACTGGAGCGGAATCGAATGAATCCGGGGTCCTCTAGGCTGACCGAGGCGGCCGTGAAGGCAGCGCGGTGCCGGGCGAGGGTGGCGGCGCCGATCTCTCGCAGGCCGACTCGCCCGCGCCACCCGCCCGCGGCCGGGAAGCAGTCGTTGACAAGCTCCGTGTCGAGGCCGATCACGTCGAACAGCTGACCGCCCCGGTACGAGGCGAGGGTCGAGATGCCCATCCGGGCCAGCACCTTGCGCAGGCCGTGCTCGAGGGCCTCCACGGTCTGGCGTTGCGCCTCAAGCTCCGTGAGCTCCTCCGCCCCCCGGCTCCCGGCGATCTCACCCGCCAGCTCGAGGAGGAGCCAGGGATGAACCGCCGAGGCTCCGACGGCCACCAGCATCGCGACGTCGTGCACGTCGAAGCACTCCCCCGCCTCGACGACCAGGTCGGTACGCGAGCGAAGGCCCGCCTCGCAGAGCGCCTGGTGCACGAGGCCCACCGCGAGCAGCGGGGGGATGGCCGCGCGGGAGGGGCCGGCGCACCGATCTGTCAGCGCGATGATGTCATTGCCACGCCTCGCGGCCGCTCGAGCCTCGCGGGCGAGTCGTGCCAGCGCGACGGCCATTCCCGCGGGGCCGCGGGGCGTGCTCCACGTCGCGTCGAGGGTCGTCGCCTGCCACGACGGACCGGGCTCGCACAGCTGCGCCCACCGCGGCGAATCGATCACAGGGGTCGCGAGATGGACCGTCCGGCCTTCCTCGGGGCGCGCCGTGAGGAGTCGCGGCTGGCGACCCACCCACATGCCCAACGACATCACGACCCGTTCGCGCTCCGGGTCGATGGCCGGGTTGGTGACCTGGGCAAAGGCCTGGCGCACGAAGCCAGAGAGTCGGCGCGGTCGGCGAGCGAGCGGCGAGATCGGCGTGTCGTCGCCCATGCTCCACACCGCCTCTCGACCGTCGGTGGCCATGGGCCTGATCACCTGTCGCAGGACCTCGGCATCCAGCCCGAGGGCTACTCGCAGCCGATCGTCGCTGGTGAAGATGTGACTGGGCCCCGGACGGCGAGCCATCCGAGGCGGCTCGGGGGACGGTCGGTTCGCTCGTACGGATTTCGGCCGTATCGGTCCGACGAGCGTCCCGGCGCGGACGTCCGCCACGATCAGCTCGCCCGGCCCGAGCCGATGGAGGTGCGTGATGCGTCCCGCCGGCAGCGCAACCGTCCCCGCCTCCGACGCGACGACCACGAGGCCGTCGTCCGTGACTGTGGCAGTGGCCGGACGGAGCCCGTTGCGATCCTGGAGGCAGCCGACGCGGATGCCGTTAGCGAAGACGAGCGCCGCGGGCCCGTCCCACGCCTCGCTGGCGCTCGGTGCGTCGTGGTCCTCGCCGCCCGCCAGGCCGCGGGCCGGCGGGACGAGCGTTACGAGTGCCTCGTCGATCGGACGACCGGCCAGCAGCAGCAGCTCGAGCGCCTCGTCGAGCGACAGGGAATCCGAGCCGTCTGGCGAGAGGAGTGGTCCCTGGTCCGCGAGGCGCCGGGCCCACGGACCCCCGCCCAGGTCGCGACGCCGGCCGTGCATTGCGGCTCGGTTCGATCGCACGGTGTTGATCTCGCCGTTGTGGGCCAGGTGCCGGAACGGCTGTGCCAATCGCCACGACGGGAAGGTGTTCGTCGAGTAGCGCTGGTGGAAGACCACGTGCCGGACCCGCACGTCCCCGACGGAGAGGTCGCGATAGAAGCGCCCGAGCTCGTCACCGACAAAGAGCCCCTTGTAGACGACCGTGTCGGTCGAAAGGGACGCCACCGTCAGTGCACCCAACCCAGGCTCTGCTCGCGCCGCGAGCTCGATCCCCCGCCGAGCGTGGGTCAACCTGCGCGCCCAACCCAGGCGCGACAGCCCAGACGGCGAGCCGACGACGACCTGGCGAATGCATGGGGCCTCGTCGACCAGGTGCCCTGCCAGCATCCCCGGGTCCACCGGCACCTCGCGCCAGCCCAGGACGCTGAGCTTCGCATCGGCGAGGCGGCGCTCGACCAGCCGCACGGCGGCCGTGGTGGCCGGGTCATCCGCGGGCAGGAAGCACATGCCGACCGCGACGCGCCTGCTCGCGGCGGGCCCCGCGGACGCGCGCGCGCCGTCCACGATGCGATGGAGAAGCGAAGGGGAGAGGGGCAGCAGCAGCCCGGCTCCATCGCCGGTCTGATCATCGGCGGCCCGTGCCCCCCGGTGCTCGAGCGCGGCGAGCGCCTCGAGGGCCATCGGCACGAGCTGTGCCGCGTGCCGGCCATCGAGGTCTGCCAGGAATCCAACGCCGCAGGCATCGTGATCATGCAGCGGGTCGTAGAGCGGCGCCTCGATGGGCCGCAGGGCCGGCGTCGTCATTCGTCCAGCCTCCCCGAACGGGTCCTCGTCCAAGGCTAGGCAGGCATCCCGATCGTGTCGGCGGCGTTCGGATTGCGTTCGGGTGGCGGGCGGGGCGCACCTATTCGCAACCGATTCGCAACCGATTCTCCGCCGCCGCGCCGCCGACGCCTTGCCCCGCTCCCCCTTAGGCTGAAGCCGTGCGACCCTTGGACACCCGATCCGAAGCGCGAGCCAGCGACCCTGCGCTGCCCAGCATGCATGGGTTCTCCGTCCGCGAGGGCCGGCTCGCCCCAGTCACCTGCGTCGCATGCGGCTGTCGACTATGGGAGCGGGCAGATGGCGCATGGATGCACTTCCGCGGCGCGGACGGCCCCGTCCCCGGCCGGGACGCGCGCGGCTGCATCGTCGGCTGTATCGACGCGCCGCATTACGCGAGCCGCATCCCGGATTTGGTCTCCCACCCGAACTGACGCCAACTGTCGGGCGGCACCGAGTGCTCGTGTAGGCTGCCTGCAGGAGGTCTGCCGCATGACGCGCTCATCGGGCCAGGCACACCCACGCCGAGCGGAGCCGCGCACCGTTGGCAGTGCACGCGCCCGCGATCCGCTGCGGCATGATGTCCAGCTGCTGGGTGCCCTGCTCGGCGGCGTGATCTGGGAGCAGGCCGGTGAGGCTGCGTATGAGCGCGTTGAAGAGCTCCGCCGCGTGTCGATCGGGCGCCGACGCGCGCGCCCGCGGCAGGTCCCCGGTGGCGACCCTCTAGCCACCCAGCCCGGCGCGCGTGACGACCCGGAGACCCTGGCCCGGGCCTTCACGCTCTTCCTCCTCCTGACGAACCTCGCCGAGGAGAAGCAGCGGGTGCGCGTCCTGGCGCGGCGGGCGCGATCGGGGAGACCCCTGGACGAGAGCGCCGAGGCTGCGGCTCGCGCCCTTCGATCGGCACGCCTCCCCGCCGGCGAGCTCGACGCCCTCATCGATCGCCTGGAGATCTTGCCGGTCCTCACCGCCCATCCGACCGAGGCGCGCCGCCGGACGGTGCTCACCGCGCAGCGGCGGCTGGCGAGGCTGGTCGACCGCCTCGACGACCCAAGGCTGACCGCAACGGAGGACGCAGAGATCCGAGCCGCGCTCCGCGAGGAGCTCACCGTGCTCTGGCAGACGGCCGTGGTCCGCGACACACCGCCGACGCCGCTCGACGAGGTGCGTTCGGCGATGGCCATCTTCGACGAGACGCTCTTCACCGCCGTGCCGAAGCTGTACCGCGCGCTCGAACGGGGCCTCCACCCGGGCGATCGCGAGCACCCAACGCGCATTCGAGCGTTCCTGCGGCTGGGGTCGTGGATCGGCGGCGATCGTGACGGCCACCCATCGGTCACCGCGGCGGTCACTATCCAGGCGGCGAGGATCCAATCGGACCACCTGCTGCGCGCCTACGAAGCGGTGGCCCATCGCCTGCTGAGCACGCTCTCGATGAGCGCCGATCCCGCCTCGCTCCCGGCACCGCTCGTTGCCTTGCTGCACTCTGCGCGGCGAGCGTTTCCAGTGGCCGCCGCCGATTTGGAGTCCCGATACCCCGGCCAGCCGTACCGCTGGGCGATCGGGCTCATCAGGGAGCGGCTGCGCGCCACGCGGTTGCGGTTGATCGGCGACGAGGTTGCGCCGCGAGGCGCCTATGGCACGGCGGGCGAGGTGCGCGACGACATCGCGACGCTGGCCGACGCGCTCGTGGCCAACGGGGCGGCGCGGGTCGCCCATGGTTCCGTGCAGGACTTCGCCTGGCAGATCGAGACGTTCGGCCTGCACCTCGCATCGCTCGAACTCCGACAGCATGCGGCGGTCCACCGCGCCGCGCTCGAGGCGCTCGAAGCTGGCGGGGCGCTCGATCGGCCGCTTCCCGTCGCCGAGGCGGGCGACGTGGTCAGCGCCGAAGAAGTCCTGGACACCCTCCGGGCTGCATGGGAGATCCAGTCCCGGATCGGCGAAGAGGCGTGCCATCGGTATGTCATCAGCTTCACCGAGCGACCCGATGACGTCCTGGACGTGCTCGACCTGGCGCGCCGATCGCGCGCGGACGATCCGCGCCTGGACCGGGACTCGAGCGAGCCGGTGCCGCTCGACGTGGTCCCACTCTTCGAATCGGCGACCGCGCTCGACGGCGCAGGGGCCCTCCTGGGCGACCTCCTTCGGCACCCGCAGTACCGCGTCCATCTCGCTCGGCGCGGCGATCGCCAGGAGGTGATGCTCGGCTACTCGGACTCCAACCGTGAGCTCGGCTTCCTCGGAGCGGCCTGGGCGCTGTACCGCGCCCAGGTCCAGCTGGTTGAGACGGCGCGTAAGGAGGGCGTCGAGCTGCTCCTCTTCCATGGCCGTGGCGGCGCGCTCGGGCGCGGCGGCGGCCCCGCAAACCGAGCAGTCGTGGCACAGCCGCCGGGCTCGGTCAACGGCCGCCTGAAGATGACCCAGCAGGGCGAGGTCGTGGCATCGCGCTTCGCGGACCCGCGGATCGCCCTTCGCGAGCTCGAACAGCTGACTCACGCCGCGATCGTGGCCACAATCCGTGATCGGTCGAATGGCGAGGCCGATGGGCGCCAGTGGTGGGGTGCCCTCGACGAGCTGGCGGCTGACGCTCGCGCCGCCTATCGGGCGCTCGTCTGGGACGAGCCTTGTTTTGACCGCTTCTTTGCTGCCGCCACTCCCATCGGCGTCATCGCCGCCATGCAGCTGGGATCCCGTCCGGCATCGAGGGCGCCTGTGGCCGCCCCGTCGGTCGCTTCGGTGCGCGCCATTCCATGGGTCTTCGCCTGGTCTCAGTCGCGCGTGGGCCTGCCGTCCTGGTTCGGATTCGGCTCCGCCCTCGCGGCCTACCGAGACCGCCACGGCCCAGCGGGCATGGACGACCTTGGCCGCGCAAGTGCGTCATGGCCATTCCTGGCCAGCCTGCTCGACGGCGTGGCGGTGGGGCTGGCAGTCGCGGACATCGAGGTCGGCGCGACCTATGCGGCGCTGGCCGGGGACGACGAGCCGATGCGTCGCATCTGGCAAACGATCACCGACGAGCACGCCCGGAGTGTCCGGGAGCTGCTCGCTGTCACCGGACGGAGCCGCCTCCTCGAGGCGCAGCCGTGGCTCGAGGAGCGGATCGCCCTCCGCAACCCGTACGTCGATGCCCTCTCGGCGATCCAGCGTGACGCCCTCGCGCAGCTGGCGGCTGATGGCCTCGACGACAAGGAGCGCCACCGCCTCGAGCGCCTTGCGCAGCTGACGATCAGCGGCGTTGCGGCAGGACTGCAGCACACCGGGTAGCGAACCAGCCGCCAACCCCTGGCGCCCCGGTTGGCGGTACCCCTCGGTTGCATCCTTATGCAGTCAGTGGTATTTGTATGCGCCTCATGTCGTCCACCGCGATACGGCCCCTCTGGCTCGGCCGATCCACCGATCCCCCGGACGTCCTCGCACTCGAACTGTCTGCGACGGTTGAGGAGGATCGACCGCTGGCGCCCTTCGACCTGGACGCAACCCGCGCGCACGTCGGCGAGCTCCGGCGTCTGGGCCTGATCGACGCCCCGGGCGAGGCCGCCCTGGATGCCGCGCTCGGGCAGATCGCCGAGGAGATCGCCGCGGGCACGTTCGCGTGGCAGCTCGGGCACGAGGACGTCCATATGAACGTCGAGGCGGCGATGCGCGACCTCGTCGGTCCAAAGCTGGCGGGGCACCTCCAGGCAGGGCGAAGCCGCAACGAAGAGGTCGTCAGCGACGAACGCCGATGGCTCATGGATACCGTCGAGCGGCTCGACGGCGTGCTGTTGGCCCTTGAGCGGACGCTCGTCACGCGTGCTGCGGCGGAGGCGGACACGATCCTGCCAGCGCATACCCACTCGCAGCCGGCCCAGCCGGTGCTGCTCGCGCATCACCTGCTCGCCTATGTCGAGATGCTCGAGCGCGATCGGGGCCGTCTCGCCGATGCAGCCGCTCGTGCCAACCGGAGCCCGGCCGGTTCTGGAGCCGCGGTGGGCAGCGGCCTCGACCTCGATCGGGACGGGCTCGCATCCCGTCTGGGATTTGCCCAGCCCACCGCCAACAGCCTGGACGCGGTATCGGATCGCGACTACGCCACCGAGCTGGTGGCGGCGTGCGCCATCGGCGCCGGACACCTCTCGCGGATCGCCGGCGAGCTCGTGCTCTGGTCTACCCCGTACCTCGGCTTCGCCCGGCTCGCCGATCCATTCACCTCCGGCTCCTCGATGCTGCCGAACAAGCGCAACCCCGACGCGGCCGAGCTGGTTCGCGCCCGCGCGGCTCGCCTCGAGGGTGCCCTCGCGACGGTTATCTCCCTCCAGCGGGGCCTGCCACTCGCGTACCACCGGGACCTGCAGGAGACGCGCCGGCCGATGCTCGATGCGGCCGCCTCGTACGAGCTCTGCCTGAAGGTGACCGAAGCCATGCTGGCGAGCGTGTCGTTCAACCGTGAGGCGATGCGTTTCGCGGCGGAAAAAGGCCACTCACGCGCGACCGCCCTGGCCGACCGATTAATGCGAGCCGGCGTCCCGTTCCGCGATGCCCACCGGCGGGTCGGCGAGCTGGTGGCGCTAGCCGAGCGCCGCGGCTGCGACCTCGCCCAGCTTCCTGAGGCAGACCTCACCGCTGCATTGCCCGAGCTGGCATTCGAGGACCGCATCATGCCCGACCTCTCGGAAGCGCTCGGCGCGGCGAACGTGCCTGGCGGAACGGCGCCGGGACGTGTCCGGGCCGCCCTCGCTGTGGCTGCCGACCGCCTCGGCCTGGCCATGGATGCGGAGCAGCCCCGATGAGCGCACGCGTCGAGGTCGCAGTCGTCGGTGCCACGGGTTATGCCGGCGCCGAGCTTGTCCGGCTGCTGGCCGGCCATCCGGACGTCGAGATCGGTGCGCTCTATGCCCGCGAACGGGAGGGCCTGCCGCTCGCCGCCGAGTTCCCGCACCTGGCGCCGCTGGGCCTCACCCTGCACGCCGGCATGCCCGCGCCGGGGATCGACGTCGCGTTTCTCGCGCTGCCAGCGGGCCACTCTGCGGAGCTCGCCGTCCGCCTCGCCGCGGGCGGAACAACGGTGATCGACGTCGGCGCGGACCTTCGCCTCCGCGATCCAGCCGCCTATCCGACCTGGTATGGCTTCGAGCATCCGGCTCCTCACGCGCTGGCAGAGGCGGTCTACGGTCTGCCCGAGCTCGTGCGGGATCGGCTGCCCGGAGCCCACCTGATCGCGAACCCCGGCTGCTACCCGACCGCCGCGCTCCTGGCGCTCGCCCCGTTGGCCGCGGCCGGAGTGCTCGAGGACGAGGTCATCGTGGATGCCAAGTCCGGCGTCAGCGGGGCGGGGCGAGGCGTCGGCCAGGAATTCCTGTTCACCGAGCTCGAGGGCAGCACTAAGCCGTACGGCATTGGCGGCCATCGGCACACCCCCGAGATCACCCAGGGCCTTCTCGATGCCGGCGCGGAGAAGCCAGCGGTCACGTTCGTCCCGCACCTCGTTCCGCAGGCGAGGGGGATCATCGCCACCTGCTACGCCCGGCTGAACGACGACCAGTCCCCCGAGGCGCTGACCGCCACCTTTGCGGCCGCGTACGCCGAATCGCCATTCGTCCACCTGCTCGACGCGCCGCCCTCGTCCAAGCTGGCGAGCGGCACGAACCACGCATTCCTGCATGTCGCTCGGGTCGGCCCGCGGCGGGCCGTGGTGGTCGCCGCCATCGACAACCTCGGCAAGGGGGCCGCTGGCCAGGCGATCCAGAACATGAACCTGGCGCTTGGCCTGCCGGAGACCGCCGGGCTCGGAGCCCTCGCGGTGTACCCATGACCGGCACGTCGCTCGGGTCCGGGGCTGTCATCGGGTCCGGGAGCGCGGGAGCCGCGACGTGGCGGCCGATCCCCGGCGGCATCACCGCGCCGCGCGGCATGAAAGCGGGCTCGGTCATTGCCGGTCTTCGAAGCCGCCCGGCACCCGACGTCGCTCTGCTCGCCATGCCCGATGGCGCGTCAGCGGCAGGGGCCTTTACCACGAACCAGTTCCGGGCGGCCCCCGTGCAGCTGAGCGAAGCCGCCCTGGCGGCGAGCGGTGGACAGGCCCGGGCCGTGGTCGTCAACGCC
Organism: Chloroflexota bacterium; assembly: GCA_030774475.1. GTDB lineage: Bacteria > Chloroflexota > Limnocylindria > QHBO01 > QHBO01 > CF-82. The sequence continues at coordinate 15,544 of JALYLB010000140.1, forward strand.
GGCTGTGCCAACGCAGGCACCGGTCCGGAGGGCCTGGCTGATGCGCAGCGGGTGGCAGCGGCTGCGGCTCGCCTGGCCGGCTGCGCCACGGGCGAGGTGCTCACCGCATCCACCGGGCTCATCGGCTCGCGGCTCGACGCGGACGCCATCGAGCGCTCACTCCCTCACCTGCGGCTGAGTGCGTCGCGCGCTGCGGGGCGCAGGGCTGCCGAGGCGATCCTGACTACTGACACCCGCACCAAGGAGGCGGCCCTGGCTGCCGAACTCGGCGGCCGCCGGATCTCGGTCGGCGGCATGGCCAAGGGGTCGGGGATGATCCATCCGCAGATGGCGACGATGCTGGCCTTCGTCGCCACCGATGCGGCCGTCGAGCCGGGGCTGCTGGCGGGGATCCTCCGCGACGCGGTGCGCGATTCGTTCAACCAGATCAGCGTCGACGGCGACGGGTCGACGAACGACACCGTCTTCCTCCTCGCCACGGGCGCCGCAGATGGTCCATCGGTCGCCGAGGAGCCCGCCGCCCGGGGCTTCGTCAGTGACCTCGCTGCGGGTATTTCGGCGGTCTGCCGTTCGCTCGCGCAGCAGATTGCGGCCGATGGCGAGGGTGCCACGCGGCTCATCGAGGTGCACGTCACCGGCGCAGCGACCGATGACGAGGCGCGGCTCGTAGCACGCGGCATCGCTGCCTCCAACCTGGTAAAGGCCGCCGTCCACGGCGCCGACCCCAACTGGGGCCGGATCGCTGCTGCCGCCGGCCGCTCCGGCGCGACGCTCGACCCGGCGCGACTCGGCATCTGGATCGGCGACCAGCGGGTCTTCGCGGGCGAGCCGTGCGCCTTCGATAGGCGGACCGCCACTCGCAGTCTGCGACTGCGGCGCGTCGGGCTGCGGGTCGACCTTGGGATCGGTCACGGAGCGGGCGAAGCATGGGGCTGCGACCTCTCCGCCGAGTATGTGGCCATCAACAGCGAATACGAGACATGAGCAGCATCACTCCGCTCACCATCAAGATCGGCGGGATCGCGGGCGGGCACGGAGCGAGCATCGAGGTCATCGCACGGACCGCGGACCCCAGCTGCGTCGTGGTCCATGGCGGCGGACCCGAAGTGGCGGACTGGCTGCGCCGCCTCGATATCGAGCCCGAGATGCGCGACGGGCTGCGGGTGACCGACTCGGCAACCCTGGAGGTCGCGGTCGCGGTCCTGGCCGGGCTGGTGAACACGCGGCTGGTGTCGGCCTTCGCGAGCGTAGATCGCCCCGCCATCGGCCTCACCTGCGCCGACGCCGGCCTGCTGACGCTGGCCCGCGCTGGAGCGTCGCTCGGCGAGGTCGGGCAGCCGGTCGCCGCCGATGTGAGGATCCTCGATCTGCTGACCGGTGCCGGACTATTGCCGGTCATCAGCTCGATCGGCCGGGACGCCGAAGGCTCACTGCTCAACGTCAATGCGGATGCCGTGGCGGGAGCAATCGCGGCGGCGCGAGGCGGCCGGCTATTGCTATGTAGCGACGTACCGGGCGTGCTCCGCGACGGGGTTGCGGTGCCGACCCTCAACACGCAGGAGGCGACCGGGATGATCGCCGACGGCGGCGCGCAGGCCGGCATGGTGCCAAAGCTGGAGGCAGCCATCGGCGCGGCACGTGCCGGCTGCGATGTCTGGATCCTCGATGGCCGCTCACCAGAACTCATCGCGGCCGCCATCGGTGGTGACCCGGTGGGGACGAATGTCCGCGCGAACGTTGGCGCGGAGGTATCGGCATGAGCGGACGGGTCAGCCGGCGCGAGCTCGTGCGCCAGCTCGTCGCGACGGGACGCATCGGCTCACAGGCACAGTTGGTGGCGGAGCTGGCGGCAATGGGGGTGCACGTCACCCAGGCGACCGTCTCGCGCGATCTCGCCGACCTGCAGGTCGTGCGCGGAGTCCGCGCGGGAACGCAGCGCTACCTGCTCCCCGACGACATCGCCGAGCGAGGCGACCCGCTCGCGCCCGACCGGCTCCGACGGCTGCTCGGCGACCTGCCGCTGGCCATCGACGAAGCGCCCCCGCTGCTGATCCTGCGCACCGCGCCGGGGGCGGCGCACGCCATCGCCTCCGCCATCGACATGAGCTTCCTCCCCGGCGTTGTCGGCACCGTCGCCGGGGACGACACGATCTTCATTGCCTGCCGCGATCCCGAGACCTTGCGACGGCTACGCGATCACCTGGTCGCCGTCCGCGCCGGAATGCCATCCCCAGCTGAACCGACCAGGAGCTCGTCATGACCGAAACCGTGGTGCTCGCCTATTCCGGCGGACTGGACACCTCTGTCGCCGTCCCGTGGCTGCGCGAAACGTGCGGCTACGAGGTGGTGACCCTGACCGTCGACGTCGGCGGCGGGGGCGCCCCCGATCCGATCCTCGCCCGCGCCCTGGCCGGCGGTGCCAGCGAAGCGGTGGCGGTGGACGCCCGCGACGTCTTCGTCCACGACTTCGTGTGGCCGATCCTGCAGGCCGGCGCGCGTTACCAGGGCGTCTATCCGCTGGCCACCGCGGTGGCCCGCCCGCTGATCGCGCGGCTACTGGTGGAGACTGCGCACCGTGTCCGTGCGACCCACGTTGCCCATGGCTGCACCGGCAAAGGCAACGACCAGGTCCGCTTTGACGTGGCGGTCGCGGCGCTCGACCCGACCCTGACTGTCGTGGCGCCGATGCGTGCCGGGATGGGGATGAGCCGCGACGAGGAGCTCGCCTATGCCCGCCAGCGCGGCATGGAGATCGATGCCGGCGTCGCCGCTCCGTACAGCATCGACCTCAACCTCTGGGGGCGCTCCATCGAGGCTGGGGTCCTCGAGGACCCCTGGACCGCCCCGCCGGCCGACGCCTTCGCGTGGACCGTGGATGCCGCCGATGCTCCTCGCACACCGCGCGAGATCGTCATCGGCTTCGCCAACGGCAACCCGGTGAGCATCGACGGCAACAGGCTGGCCGGTGCGGCCCTCGTGGAGGAGCTGAATCGGCTGGCAGGCAGCTACGGCGTGGGGCGGATCGACCATGTCGAGGATCGGCTGGTCGGGATCAAGAGCCGCGAGGTCTACGAGGCTCCCGCGGCGGTGGTCCTGCACGACGCCCACGCCGCACTCGAGGGGCTGACCCTGTCGCGCGAGCTGCTCGCATTCAAGCGGCAGGTCGCGGACCGGCTCGCCTCGCTGGCCTACGACGGCCTGTGGTACAGCGAGCTTGCCGGCGCGCTCCGCGAGTTCGTGACCTCGACCCAGCGCCACGTGACGGGAGAGGTCCGCATCCGCCTGGCTCCAGGACAGGCGATGGTCGTCGGGCGGCGGTCACCGGAGTCGCTCTACGACCTCTCCCTGGCGAGCTATGGGCCCGGCGACCGCTTCGATCACCAGGCCGCGATCGGATTCATCACCGTGTGGGGCATGCCGGTTCGCACCCAGGCCGCGACCAGGGGTGCTCTGACCCCCGAGACGGAGCGCCCGCTTCTCGACCAGCTGCATGCCCAGCGCCGAACGCGCGACGCGCAGCCACCGACCATCGCGACAGTTGTCGCAGGTTCGAGGGCCGGCTCTGATAACGGAGCCTCCGCTCCTGAAAGCGGTGGTTCCGCCCTGGCTGTCGCGTCCGCCTCTGATTCGGACAGTGGATTCCGGCCCGGGGGCACCATCCCCACCTTCAGCAGCGGAGCCTCGTACGACCGGCTGGCTCGCCTCGGCGACGTTGAGGCGGTGTGGCGCGTGGTGGACACGTACGCGCGGCGAGGCATCCTGCTGCCGAGGACTCGCGAGGAGATCGCGGAGCAGATCGGCAGCTTCCGGGTCGTCGAGCTTGATGGCGCCGTGGTGGGCATCGTGGCGCTGCGCGACTTCGGCGACGGAATCGGCGAGCTGCGCTCGCTCGGCGTCCTGCAGGCCGCCCAAGGGCGAGGGTTTGGCGAGCTGCTGGTGCGATCGGTCGTCAGGCAGGCGCGGCGCTCGGGGATCCACGACCTCTATGTCCTCACCGCGAACCCCGGCTACTTCGCCCTCTTCGGGTTCCGGGAGGTGGCGTGGGACTCGCTGCCTAAGGTGGTCGATGCGGATCGCGAGCCGAACGAGGTCCGCCGCCGCTGGAACACGGCCATGGTCCTCAACCCGTGACCGGGCCGCTGGCGCCGCCGGAGACGGTTGTCGCACGAGAGGCGCGCGTCCACCTCCAGGTCTACGCACGACAGCCACTCACCCTTGTGCGCGGCGACGGGTGCTGGGTATGGGACGAGGCCGGCACGCGCTACCTCGACTGCGTAGCGGGCATCGCGGTTGCGATCCTGGGTCACGCCCATCCGGTGGTGGCCGACGCCATCAATGCCCAGGCCCGCACGCTGCTCCAGGTCTCGAACCTGTACTACACCCTCCCGCAGCTCGAGCTGGCCGAGGCGCTCGTCGCCCGGTCACCGTTCGACCGCGCCTTCTTCGTGAACTCAGGAACGGAAGCCAACGAGGCAGCGATCAAGCTCGCCCGGCGTCACGGAGGGGAGCGTGGTGCCCACGAGATCATCTCGCTCATCGGCTCATTCCACGGGCGCACCCTTGGGTCGCTGGCCGCGACCGGGCAACCGAAGTACTCCGAGCCCTTCGCTCCGCTGCCGGGCGGATTCACGCACGTCGCGGCCAACGACGTCGGAGCGCTGGAGGCGGCCGTCACCCAAGCCACCTGCGCGGTGCTCCTGGAGCCAATCCAGGGCGAGAGCGGCATTCGACCCCTAACGAACGACTACCTCAAGGCGGCGCGGACCGCCTGTGACCGCGTCGGTGCGCTCCTCATCTTCGACGAGATCCAGACCGGGATGGGGCGCACCGGGACCTTCTTCGCGTTCGAGGCAACCGGCGTGACGCCCGACGTGGTGACCATCGCCAAGGGCCTCGGCGGCGGCGTCCCGATCGGGGCGATGCTGCTGCGAGAGGCGGCGGCCGTGTTCCACGCGGGCGACCACGGGACCACCCTCGGCGGTAATCCGCTGACCTGCGCGGCGGCACTGGCAACGCTCCGCGTCCTCGACGAAGATCGGCTGCTCGAGAACGCTCGCAAGCGCGGGCAGCAGCTCGCGGACGGCCTCGCGAGCTTCGTCTCTGAGGGCCTCGCGACGGAGGTCCGGGGTCGCGGCCTGATGCTTGGCCTCGAGACGGCAGGGGCGTGGGCGAAACGTGCGGTCGCCGTGGCCCGCGAGCGTGAGCACTTGCTCGTCAACGCCACCGGCGAAACGACGCTGCGCCTCGTGCCACCCCTGGTCATCAGCGAGGCTGAGTGCGACGAGGTGATTGATCGTCTCGGCCGCGCCCTGGCGGTTGCGGCGCAGGAGGCCGCGTGATGGCCACCACTGCCGTCATCCGCGCGGCGACCTCGGCGCGGACGGCGTCCGTCCCGCGGCCAAGCCGGGTCCTCTCCGCCGCGGACCTCCTCGAAATCGGCCTGGAACGGCTCTTCAGGCGTTCCGAGGCGCTCGCCGCCGACCGCCGCGCGGGCCGCCGGCTACCCCTGCTAGCGGGGCGCCAGGTCGCGCTGCTGTTCGAGAAGCCGAGCCTGCGGACCCGTGTCAGCTTCGATGCGGGCATCGAGGCCCTCGGCGGCCACCCGATCTACCTTGGCCCCGATGAGGTCGGGCTCGGCCGGCGAGAAACGGCCGCCGATGTCGGCCGCAACCTGAGCCGCTGGGTCGACGCGATCGTCGTGCGCACCTTCGCCCACGAGACGCTCTTGGAGCTCGCCGAGGCGGCAAGCATCCCCGTGGTGAATGCCCTCACCGACCGCGAGCATCCCTGCCAGGCGTTGGCCGACCTCTTCACCCTGCGCCAGCACCTGGGCACTCTCCGTGGTCGCCGCCTCACGTTCGTGGGCGACGGCAACAATGTCTGCCATTCGCTGCTGCTGCTCGGGGCTGGTGCGGGCCTCGAGGTCAGCGTCGCGACGCCGCGCGGTTGCGGGCCGATGGCGGCCGTCGTCGAACAGGCCCAGCACCTGGCGCGACGCGGCGGGGGATCGGTAGCCATCGGGCACGATCCGGTGGAGGCGGTCCGCGGTGCCGACGCGGTCTACACCGATGTCTGGACCAGCATGGGAGCCGAAGAGGATGCGTCCGCTCGGCGGCGCCGCTTCAACGGCTTCCGGGTCGACGCCGAGCTGCTCGCCTCGGCGCCCGATGCGCTGGTCATGCACTGCCTCCCGGCACACCGCGGCGAGGAGATCAGCGACGAGGCGCTCGACGGGCCGCGCTCTGTGGTCGTCGACCAGGCAGAGAACCGGCTCTACACCCAGCAGGCGTTACTCATCGAGCTGTTGGAGTCCCCACTGAGCTGACCCTCACACCGTCGGCGAGCTCACGCACGAGCTCGCCGACTCGCTGCGGGCCGCCGTCGCCCAGCGCGGCGACCAGCGCCGAGCCCACGACGACCGCGTCAGCCACGGTCGCGAGTGCCGCCACCTGGTCGGCGCGCGAGATCCCGAACCCTGCGGCCACTGGGACCCGGTCGTTTGCCGCTACCCGGACCCGCTCAAGGAGGGGCAGGGCAGCATCCGCGAGGCGCTCGCGCGCGCCGGTGACGCCGAACAAGGGCACGACATACAGGAAGCCCGTGGTCGCGCCGATGGCGAGCTCCAAGCGCTCTGCCGAAGTATTGGGCGCGACGAGGAAGCAGAGCGCGAGGTCGAGCTCGGCGGCGAGGCGCTCGAAGCCCGGCTCCTCGCCCGCCGGCAGGTCGGGCACGATGAGCCCATCCGTCCCCGCCGCGGAGAGGCGGCCGAGCGCGCGACGATCACCGTGCGCGACGAGCGGGTTGAGGTAGCTCATGGCCAGGATGGGCGCGCTGACCCCCCGCTCCCGGAGCTCCGCGACGGTCCGAATCGCGCTCTCCAGGCCGCCGCCGCCATCGAGGGCGATGCGACCCGCCTCGGCGATTACCGGACCGTCCGCCACCGGATCGCTGAATGGCACGCCGATCTCGAGGAGGTCAGCGCCCGCCTGCAGCGCGCGCTCGGCGGCGGCGACCGCCGTCTCATCGGCGGGGTAGCCCGCCATCAGGTAGGCGATCAGCGCCGCACGCGCATGACGCCGCGCCTCGTCGAACGCAGCGCGGATCGCGGCCGGCCCGCGGGCCCGCGTCATCGCACAGCCGCGGCGGTCGAGACCGTTCCAGGCGACTGACGGGCGACGATGTCCAGATCCTTGTCGCCGCGTCCGGACAGGTTGACCAACACGATCGCATCGGGTCCCAGATCGGGTAGAAGACGCCTGGCAGCCGCCAGCGCATGCGCCGGTTCGAGGGCGGGGAGGATGCCGGCACATCGGCTCAGCCACGCAAGCGCGTCGAGCGCCTCGGTGTCGGTCGCCCGCGTCACCTCCAAGCGGCCGGATTCGGCAAGCGCCGCCAGCTGGGGTCCGACCCCCGGGTAATCCAGCCCGGCAGAGACCGAGTGCGGCTCCACGACCTGGCCGTCAATGGTCTGGGTCAGCATGGTGAACGCGCCGTGCAGGACGCCGGGCCGTCCGAGGCCAAGCGAGGCGGCGTTGTCGCCGAGGCCATCGCCGCGGCCGCCGGCCTCCACGGCAAGCAAGCGAACAGCGGTGTCGAGGAACGCGCGGAACAGGCCGATGGCGTTGCTACCGCCGCCGACGCAGGCGATCGCCAGGTCCGGCAACCGGCCCGCGACCTCGACGACCTGCCGGCGCGCCTCGCGCCCGACGACCGACTGGAGCTCGGCCACGAGCTCGGGGTAGGGGTCCGGCCCGGCCGCCGAGCCGAGGACGTAGTAGGTCGTTTCGACGCTCGCGACCCATTCGCGCAGTGCCGCATTGAGCGCGTCGCGCAGGGTGCCGTTGCCGGTGGTGACCGGGCGGACCTCGGCGCCGAGCAGGTGCATGCGCCGAACGTTGGGCGCCTGGCGATCGATGTCGGTGCTGCCCATGAAGACGATGCACTCCAGGCCGAGCAGCGCGCAGGCCGCGGCCGTGGCCACCCCGTGCTGCCCGGCCCCGGTCTCCGCGATGACCCGGGCCTTGCCCATCCGGCGCGCGAGCAGCGCCTGTCCCACCGCGTTGTTGATCTTGTGTGCACCAGTGTGGGCGAGGTCCTCCCGCTTGAGGAAGAGTCGCGGACCGCTCGCGCCTTCGCCGAACGCCGAGGACGGGACCTCGAAGAGCGGGGTCGGCCGACCGATGAAGTCGCGTTGCAGACGAGCGAGCTCGGACCGATACGCGGGATCGCCGCGCGCCTCGTTCCACGCAGCTGCTAGCTCCTCCAGGGCCGGCACCAGCGTCTCGGGCACGAACCGGCCGCCGAACCGACCGAACCGGCCGCGCCGGTCGACGCGGTCGGCGCCCGAGGGGTCGCGGCGCGCTGCACGCACGAAGGCCGTAAGGCGCGTGGGATCACCGCGACCCTTCCGCTCGATTCCCCCGGATGCGTCGACGTAAGCCGGCCGGCTGCGTGCAACCGCGTGCGCCACGTTTGCTGGCGTGAGCCCGCCGGCGAGCCCGACCGGCGCGATGCGCCCGACCCGGCGCGCGACCGCCAGGGGCGCGTCGCGTCCCGCGCCGCCGCCTGCGGCGGTGGGTG
>JALYLB010000141.1 GCA_030774475.1 Chloroflexota bacterium
CGGCGAGCCAAGCCCGCCCGCGCCGATGATCAGGACCTTGCTGTCCAGCAGCTTGCGCTGCCCCTTCTGCCCGATCTCCGGGATGAGCAGCTGGCGGCTGTAGCGGCGCTGTTGCTGCGGAGTGAGGAGCGGCTGGGGTGCCTCCCAGGCGCCTCCCAGCCGGCGCCAGTCGGCGGTGGTGCCCCGCATGCTCACCGCGTTCATGTAGCCGAGCGCCTGGATGCGGGCCACGGCACGCGCCGAGCGTGCGCCGGCGGCGCAGTGGATGAGCAGCGGAGTCGACCTGTCGGGGACGACGGCCTCGATGCGGTCGACCACGTCGCCCAGAGGCACGAGGGTCGCGGTGGGGATATGGCCGTCGTTCCACTCGAGTGGCTCGCGGACGTCGATGATACGGTAGCCGTCGTTCGCGAGCCTCAGCGCGTCCTCGACGCTCACCTCGCGGATGGGTTGCTGTGCTGGCGCATTGGTCGCGGTCTGGTCGGTCATGGATCGTCTCTCGTGGTGGATGAACAGGCCCCGGCTCGCGGTCGCGATCCGGGGCGTCGACATCGGTCCTTGGAAGGGTTCGCCGCCGTTGGGGCGCCGCACCCCTAGTCGATGAGGAGGCTCCCGGCCGACGTACACCGCCCGATCGACTGGAGGCAGCTGACGCGCCGCCCGAGGAACGAGCGGCTCACGCGCCCATCACCGCCTCGGCTTCCTCTGGCCAGGCGATCTCGGCGCCACGAACCGCGCCCTGGAGGACCTTGTAGGAGAGCAGCGCGCACTTGAGGCGCGCCGGCCCGATGGGGACCCCGAGCTCGTCGAGGACCTGCTTGGGATCCATCGCCTTGATCTGGTCGAGGCTCTGGCCGCGCAGCTCATCGGTGAGGATCGAGGCTGATGCCTGGCTGATGGCGCAGCCGCGCCCGTCGAACGCGACGTCGGCGATTCGCTGCTTCCCATCGTCGAGCACGATCGTCATGCTCATCTCGTCGCCGCAGGTCGGGTTCGAGTCGGCGAAGTGCAGGTCGTGCGGATCCAGCACGCCCTTGTTGTGCGGGGCACGGTAGTGCTCCAGGATGAAATCTCGATACAGGTTGTCCATCTCGCTCGCTGTCTATCCGGGGACCGCGAAGACGCGCTGGGTGGCACGCACCGCGTCGGTGAGGGCCTCGACGTCATCAAGGTCGTTGTACACGTAGAAACTCGCCCGGGTCGTCGCCGGGATGTCATAGCGCAGCATCACCGGCTGCGCGCAGTGATGCCCCGCCCGGACCGCCACTCCCTCGTGATCGAAGACGGTGGCCACGTCGTGGGGGTGGACGCCGTCGATGAGCAGGCTGATCACCCCGGCGTGGATCTCGGGGTCTTCGGGGCCGAGCAGGGTCACGCCCGTGATCGCGGAGAGCGCTGCCCACGCATGCTCGAACAGGTACCGCTCGTGCGTGCGGACGCGGTCCATGCCGATTCCCTCGAGGTAGTCAATGGCGGTGCCAAGGGCCATCGCCTCGGCGATCGCCGGCGTCCCAGCCTCGAACTTGTACGGCACCGCGTTCCACTCAGCCCCCTCCAGGGTGACGCGGGTGATCATGCTGCCTCCGGTCATGAAGGGAGGCATCGACTCGAGGAGGTCGCGACGACCCCAGAGTGCGCCGATCCCTGACGGCCCCAGCATCTTGTGCCCGGAGAGCGCCAGGAAATCGCACCCAAGCGCCTGCACGTCGACCGGCATGTGCGGAACCGACTGCGCGGCGTCGACGAGGGCCAACGCCCCGGCCGCGTGTGCCAGGGCGACCAGCTCGGCGACCGGGTTGATGGTCCCCAGTGCGTTGCTCACCTGCGCGATGGCCAGCAGACGGGGTGGCCGACCATCCCGCGGCTCGAGCTTGGCGCGCAGGTCGTCGAGGTCGAGGCGGCCGTCGTCGGTGATCGCGACGTAGTCGAGGGTGGCGCCGACCTCTGCGCACAGCTGCTGCCACGGCACGATGTTGGCGTGGTGCTCGAGTTGGGTGGTGACCACCCGATCGCCTTCGCCCACGTTCGTGCGGCCCCACGAGTAGGCGACCAGGTTGATCGCCTCGGTTGCATTGCGAACGAAGACGATCTCGCGCTCGGACGTCGCGCCGATGAAGCTGGCGACCTTGCGGCGGGCACCCTCGAAGCGCGCGGTGGCGTCCTCGGAGAGCTCGTAGATGCCGCGGTGGACGTTGGCGTAGTGATAGGAGTAGGCGTCGGTGAGCGCCTCGATCACCGCGCGGGGCTTGGGCGCCGAGGCGGCCGCATCGAGGTAGACGAGTCGCTTCCCGGAGCGGGTGAGACGGTTGAAGACCGGGAAGTCGGCGCGCAACGCGGCGCCCGAGAACCCACCGGGGATCGCTTCCTTGAGCGCCGGGATTGCGTTCTGTACTGCCATCGGTCTGTCTCGCAGTCTACGCGTGCTCGGCGACCGGCTCGGGGGCCCCGGCCTCGTCGAGGACACCGACCGGCAGGCCCACCTGTTCGCGGACCCACTCGTAGCCGTTCGCCTCGAGCTGGTGGGAGAGCTCCTCGCCACCGGACATCACGATCCGCCCGTCCATCAGCACGTGCACGAACTGGGGCGTGACGTAGTTCAGCATCCGCTGGTAGTGGGTGATCATCAGCACGCCCATGTCCGGGGATAAGCTGGCGTTGATCCCTTCCGCGACCGTGCGCAGCGCGTCGATGTCGAGGCCCGAGTCCGTCTCATCGAGGATTGCCAATCTCGGGTTGAGGACCGACATCTGAAGCATCTCGAGTCGTTTCTTCTCTCCGCCGGAGAACCCCTCGTTGACATACCGGCTGGCGAACGAGGGATCCATCCGCAGCACCGCCATCTTCTGCTCGAGCAGGGTGCGGAACTTCGCGAGCGGGATACCGGTGTACTTCGTCGCCTCGCGGCCCTCCGCGTCGTTGGGCTTGGGATGGTGCACCGCGTTGTAGATGTTGCGCAGGAAGCTGGCGACCGTGACCCCGGGGATCGCCGACGGGTATTGAAAGGCAAGGAACACTCCCAGCCGCGCCCGCTTGTCCGGCGACATGCCGAGCGGAGTTGGCCCGGCGAGAAGATCCTGGCCAGCCCAGGTGATGGTCCCCGCGTCGACGTGATAGTCAGGATGACCCATGAGCGTATAGGCAAGGCTCGTCTTGCCCGAGCCGTTGGGGCCCATCAGGGCATGCACTTCGCCCTGGGCGACGGTCAGGTCGACGCCCTTGAGGATCTTCTTCCCCGAGATGCTGACCTCGAGGCCCTGGATCACCAGCTGGTCGGTCATGAGTCGGTCGTCTCTGCTCCTCGTCTTCGCTTAATTCGTCGGCTGAGCCGATGGCGCTTGCGCAGTCGCACCGGTAGCGCCTTGTGCACTGGCCGCCGCGACCAGGGCGGCGTGCTCCGCCACGCGTCGCTTGCGGACGGCAGGCGGGTAGGGCGGCCCCCCGGAGGTTGCCGCGAGCTCGGCCAGGTTGGTCGTTCCCAAGCTGGCGTTCAGGGTCTCGAAGACGCGCTGGAAGAGCTCGTGGACGCTGCACGGCTGCGGCCGGTCGCACGCCTCGAGGTTGCTGGCTCCGGCGCAGGGCATCTCGAGCAGCGGCCCCTCGAGGGCCCGCACCGCGTCCGCCATGCTGATCTCGGCGGCTGGACGAGCGAGCTGGTAGCCGCCCGCCTGGCCACGGGTGGCGGAGACCAGGCCGGAGCGACGCAGCTGGGCAACCAGCTGCTCCAGGTAAGCATGCGGAAGCTTCTCGTGCTTGGCGATCCCCGCCAGCGAGACCGGCCCGTCGCCCTCGCGGCGGGCGAGCTCAATGAGCAGGCGCATCCCGTACTCGGTGCGCGTGCTGATCTTCATTCGGGGATCTCCACCTGGACCTCGTCGCCCATCTGCCGTGCGGCGTAGGCGCGCACCGGGCGAACCGGTGGAAGGGAAAGCACCCTCCCGGAGAAGAGGTCGAAGCGACCGCCGTGACGCGGGCACTCGACGCCGGTATCGTCCAGCTCGCCCTCGCCCAGCACGCCCCCATCGTGGGTGCAGACGTTGTCGATCGCACCCCACTCCCCGTCCTCGGTGAGGCCCAGGCATAGCGAACGTCCATCGAGCTCGACCACGCGGACGGATCCCGGCGCGATCTCGGCGGCCCGCGCAACCGTGACGAATCCGCCGCTGGCGGCCATCGGCTGCGCGATGGTGCCTTCGGCCATCATGCCGCCGCCCCCACGACCGGCTCGTCGAAACCTTCCGCGTGCCCGATTCGATCCGCCAGCGCTGCCAGCATGGCACTCCGCACAGGCTCGACCGAGATCTTGGCGATGACCTGCTCGAAGAAGCCGCGCACGATCATCCGCTCCGCCTCATCTGCATCGAGGCCGCGCGACTGCGCGTAGAAGCGCTGGATCGGGTCGATCGCGCCGGCGGTCGCGCCGTGGCCACAGCGCAGCAGGTCGTTGGTCTTGATCTCGAGCACCGGGATTGGCTCTGCGCCAGCGTTCGGGCTGAGGAGCAGGTTGCGGCACTCCTGGTAGCTGCTCGACTGGCGCGCGGACTCCTGGACGCGGGTCACCCCGTAGAACGCCGCGTGCGCCTTCTCGTACAGCGCGGAGAGGTAGAGCAGGTCCGATGTGGTGTGTTGTCCCCACAGGTCCTGGAGGCTGTTGATGTCGATGTGCTGCTCGCCGCCCGCGGCCAGCAGGCCCAGGATCAGGCTCGTCCCGCCCTTCCCGGTCATCTGCACGTCGAGCCCGAGCTTGGTGACGCGCGACCCGACCTCGGTGTTGAGAGTGGTGACCACTGCGTCCTGCCCCACTTCGACCCGCTGCGAGCCGAGGTTCCAGACCCCGTCGCCCAGGCGCTGGAGGTTGGCGTAGCGGATGCGCGAGCCCGGCATGGCGTGGATCGCGACCGTCCCGCCGAACCATCCGGGCGCCCCGTCCGGGGAGACGGTCTCCTCCATGAGGGTGACGCTGCTCCCTTCGTCAGCCACGACGAGACTATGCGGTAGGAACGTTCCCTCCGCGCCGTGCTGCGTGATCCTGGCGATGAGCGTGCCGTCCACTTCCAGTCCACGTGGCACGTAGAGGAACGTCCCCCCAGTCCAGCCCGCGAGCGAGAGGGCCCAGAAGGCAGCGTGCGAGGCGACCGGCTCGGAGTGGCCGAGGAAGCGGCGCAGGAGCTCGGGATGCTCACGCGCGGCGCTGGCCAGGTCGGTGAAGACGACTCCACGCTCCGCGAGCCGGTCGTCCGGCAGCTCCGGCCGGAACTCGGCGTCCTCCACCAGGGCCCCATCGCGGGGCAGGTCCTTGAGCGGGGTCCGGCGCCACTCCTCCTCGAGTCCGGTTGGGAGCGGGGTCTCGAGCGCACGCGCCCACCACGAGCGGCGCAGGTCGCGAAGCCATCCGGGCTCGTCGTGCCGGTCGCTGATGCTTTGGACAGTGGCCGCGTCGAGCGGGAGGGGCTTGGTGTCGACGACCTCCATGGTCATCGGCGCGAATCCGTGGTCGCCGCCGCCATCGGCCTAGCCGACCGCGCCTTCCATCTGGAGCTGGATCAGGCGGTTCATCTCGACCGCATACTCCATCGGCAGCTCCTTGACGATCGGCTCGATGAAGCCGTTGACGATCATCGCCGCCGCTTCCGCCTCGTTCATGCCGCGGCTCATCAAGTAGAAGAGCTGCTCCTGGCCGACCTTCGAGACGGTCGCCTCGTGCCCGATGGTGACGTCCTCCTCGTCGATCTCCATGTACGGATAGGTGTCGGAGCGCGCCTCGTCGGAGAGGATGAGGGCGTCGCAGCGAACGGTGGACTTGCTCTTGGTGCATCCCGGATAGACCTTGATCAGTCCGCGGTAGCTCGTGCGTCCGGTCCCCTGCGAAATCGACTTTGAAGTGATCAGGCTCGTCGTGTTCGGGGCGGCGTGGATGATCTTGCCGCCCGCGTCCTGGTGCTGATCGGATCCCGCGAAGGCGATGGAGAGGACCTCCCCATGCGCTCGCTCGCCGAGCAGGTAGATGGAAGGGTACTTCATGGTGACCCGCGAACCCAGGTTGCCGTCGACCCACTCCATCACCGAGTCCTCGTAGGCCACGGCCCGCTTGGTGACGAGGTTGTAGACGTTGTGGCTCCAGTTCTGGATGGTCGTGTAGCGAACCCGGGCGCCCTTCTTGACGATGATCTCGACCACGGCCGAGTGCAGGCTCGCCGTCGAGTAGGTCGGCGCCGTGCAGCCCTCAACGTAGTGCACGCTGCTCCCCTCGTCGGCGATGATCAGCGTCCGCTCGAACTGGCCCATGTTCTCGGTGTTGATCCGGAAGTAGGCCTGCAGCGGCAGCTCGACGTGCACGCCCTTGGGCACGTAGATGAAGCTCCCGCCCGACCAGACCGCGGTGTTGAGCGCGGCAAGCTTGTTGTCGTTGGCCGGGATGACCGTCCCGAAGTACTCCTTGAAGACCTCCGGATACTCCTTGAGCGCTTGGTCGGTGCCCATGAACAGGACACCCTGCTTCTCGAGGTCTTCGCGGATATTGTGGTAGATGACCTCGGAGTCGTACTGGCCTCCCACGCCCGCGAGGTACTTCTTCTCAGCCTCGGGGATCCCCAGCTTGTCGTACGTGCGCCGGATGTAATCGGGCACGTCGTCCCAGGACTGCACCGCCTTGTCGGTCGGCGCCACGTAGTAGTAGATGTCCTGGAAGTCGATCGGCGCCAGGTCGGCGCCCCAGGTCGGCATCGGCCGCGCTTCGAAGTGGCGGTACGCCTTGAGCCGCAGCTTGGTCATCCACTCCGGCTCGCCCTTGAAGCGGCTGATGCCCTCGACCACCTCAGCCGAGAGACCCTTTTTGGCAATGTTCAGCGAGGTCGCATCGGAGTCATGCCAGCCGTACTTGTAGTTGTCCGGCAGCTGGCTGAGGGCTGGGTTCGGCAGGGCCATGGTTCCTCGGTTCTGTGCGGGACGCGCCGCAATCCGCGACGCTGACGAATCCCGACTGATTTAGTCGGTGTTTGCCGAGCTCATGATCGTCCATCACGAGTCACGCGTCAATCGCGCCACCTTGGCCGACAAGGCGCAGGGTAGTACCCGGGGGCCACCCGTCCGGTATCCCTGGCCAGTTCGCCACCGCAGCCATCACGCGCCGAACGCCCTCGCCAGCGCCGCCCCCTACCCGGTCCGCCGCACCCGCCGGCCGTCAATCTTTGCCAGATTTCCGCACGGGGAAAGGGAGGCAGCCTTTTTCAGGCAGTCGGACCCGCGGCTGAGCCACGGACGATGCTTGAGCCCCGCGAATCGTGCTCACTCGGTGCATCCAAGGCCGCCCGCGGGCCTGTGCGCGACGCAATTCCCGGCCTCGCTTTCCCGACGCGAGAATCTGGCCAGAAGCTCAGGGTTCGGATGGTCCCAGAAGGTCGTTGCAGCCACCGACGCATGGCTCGTCCGTCGCTCGGATACGCCGTGCGAAGGAGCACGCGATTCTCCGCAACCCGCCGCCGCGCTGTGCGCCGATCCGCGACGACCAGCCACCCGCTCACCGTCGTGGAATGCCACCCGAGGCCAGCAGATATTCGACCGGCGAGCCGGAGCTTGCGGTCCAGGCTGGATAGCAACGCCTGAAGATCGACGATCGCGGTCTTGAGCTCGATGACCAGGAGGCACCGTGTCGCCCGGTGCCACGCGAGGATGTCGATGGAGCCGCGTTCGCCGAAGATTGAGAAGGACGCTTCCGGCCTGCATTCCCAACCCAGTCGCGCGAGCTCGGCGATCACCGAGGAGGCGAGCGCGGCGTGGGCTCGGTCGAGCAGACGATCAAGCTCGGCGCCGCGCCAGCGCGGGAGAATTTCGATCCGTACCTGGAGCGCGGCGGCCACCCGACGCACGAGCGCGACGGTCATCTCGCCGAGGTCTCCGCCCTCGAGCCTGGACACGGTGGCGATTGAGCAACGTGCTGCCGCGGCGACATCCGCCTGGCGGAGACCCCGCCTGATGCGCACCGCCCGAAGCACCGCGCCCAGACGGAGGTCATCCACGGCTCCAAGACTGCGCCGGCGCGGCTTATCCGGCGCTTATCAGACCTTTCCGCCGGGTACCTCCACGGCGAGGCGCTCGCGCAGGGTCCTGCCAGTCCGCGTCGTCGGCGACCGGGCGTCCAGGCGTACACCACCGCGCCCGCCGAAGGGCGAAGAGCGTCGGTGTCGTCGGTTCAGTCGAGCCCGTGTAGCCAATGCGCTCGAAGTAGCGCCCGACGTCGATCGTCATGCCTGTTGCAGCGCTGCCAGGGCGTCGGGCGCAGGTCTCGATTCCACGAAGGCCCGAGCCGCTTCCACTGGCAGATAGCCATTGGCGATCGCCAGCTGGGCCACCCGCCCGTTGTGCAGGGCCGCGACCGCAAACCGGTTAGCCGCGACAGCGCCCAGGATCCGTTCCTCGTCGGGGTGCGGCGCCCAGCCGACGACGTCGATGAGCTGCCCGGCGAACTCGGTGTAGACCCAGGGCGCGCGCGGCTCCGGGACCGTCTCCCCCAGGATCCCGAGCGCCGCTGAGTCCCCGCCCTCGCGCGCGGCGTGCCAGTGCTCCACCCGAAGGAGATCCCCGTCGGCGAAGGGGTGCGGGACACTGGCCGCATCGCCGGCGGCGAAGATCCCGGGAGCCACGCGACGCTCAGCGTCCACCGCGATCCCGTCTCGAACCGGGAGGCCCGCGGCCGCCGCCAGTTCGATGCGCGGCTGGACGCCGACACCCGCGACGACCAGCTCAGCGGGCATCCGGTCGGCCCCGATGGCGACGAAGCCCGGCGCCAGGCCCGTGACCGCGGCAGATCGCCGCACCTCGACGCCCAGGGTCGTCAGCAAGCCGGCCGCCCAGTTGGAGAGCTCGATGCCGAGTACGCCGGACCAGAGGGCTGGGGAAAGCTCGAGCAGGGTCACGCGCAGCCCGTGTGCCGCCAAGGAGGCAGCGACCTCCACGCCGATGAATCCCCCGCCGATGACCGCCGCCGCGGCACCGGGACCCGCCCGAACCGCCGCGTCGCGGATGGCGCCGGCATCGCCGACCGTTCGCAGCAGCAAGGCACCCTCAGCGCCCGGAATCGGCGGCCGGCGAGGCTCGGCGCCCGGAGCCAGGAGGCAAGCGCCGTAGTGCACCACCGCGCCGTTGGAAAGCCGAGCGATGTGGGCCGCGGGATCGAGCTCTGCAACGGCGACATCGGTCACGAGCTCCACGCCCTGGCGCTGGTACCAGCGCTCCGACTCCACGGCGATGAGCGCCTCCGCCACCTCGCCGCGCAGCAGCTCCTTGGACAGTGGCGGCCGGTTGTACGGGGCGCTTGCCTCAACCCCAACGAGCAGGATCGACCCCGGGAAGCCGTGGCGCCGCAGCGTGCGCGCGCAGCGAACGGAGGCGACCCCCCCGCCGACCAGCAGGACGTCGACCTCGCGGACCACGAGGCCAGTGGGCGCGGCGTCCGACATCGGCCTAGGTGGGTTCGCCGACCGGAGATCGCGCGGCTCCCAGGTCCGCGAGGAGCGCCGCCGGCGAGAGCTGCTCGGAGAGGAGCCGCCAGAACCCCGTCGTCTGGCCCTGCACTTCCAGCCACGGCCGGATGAGTCGCTTGCCCTCTGAGTAGGTGAAGGAGTAGGTCCTGTTCACCGGATCGCGGAGGACCCGCAGGGAGTGGTCAATCCTATCCGCGGGCACCGCACCGACCTCGGTGAGGTAGTCGCGGACCTCCCGCTCCGGCCGGCCGTCGTGGTGCAGCATGATCCCGGCATTTCCCGTGGCCGCCTGGAGCTCGTTCTGGGCGTCGCGCACCACCACCGCGGCCGCCCAGTCGCCCTCCACGCCCACCTCGCGGCCGATCCGGCGCAGCTCGGCCTCGAGCTCCCAATCCGCCATGACCACCTCTCTGCTGACGTCTGCGAGGCCCTCCGCCAGCACCGCCTCGGGGCTGTTCATCGTCCGCATCGTGGCCTCGCCCAGGTTGGCCTCGCCGATCAGCGTCAGCTCCTTTACGACGTGGTCGGCGTGGTGTCCTGGGTACGCCTCGTGCGCCGCGAGGAACGCCGCGAGGGTCACCTCGATCGGCAGGTCGATATTGATCTGGATCCTCGTTCGGCCGTTGCCGAGAAAATGGGCGAAGGCGCCCCAGGGCTGGTCGTGCACCTCCTCCCAGGCGATCGACTCCTCCTGCGGCAGGTCGAAGTCGCGGCGAGTCGCGGCGCGGAACCGCTCAGCGGATTCGGCCACCGCCGCCACCACGCGGTCGGCCGGGACTCGCAGCTGCAAGCGAAACGCGGCGATTCGCTCCTCCAACGAGCCGCCGCCGGAGAGCGCCTCGTCCATCCGAGCCCGGGCTGCCAGCAGGTCCATGTCGGGCACGGGCCGGATGGGGATGCCGAAGAGCTCCTCGACGAGATCGAGGTAGCCGATCTCCTCACCGCCCGCCTGGCGAGCCAAGGCGCTGATCGCCCGCAGCTGCCCGCAGTACCAGAGGCGGCGGCGAGCGGCGGGCGGGTCGTCGCCCGGCAGGGCATCGGCAAGGTCGCCGAGAGCCATCGCCTCGTCGTGGATCTCCGCCGGCAGAGCTATCGCCTCGCCCTGGGCGATCTCCCGCAGCTCCGACGGGCCAACGTAGCTGTCCACGAACCCCGGGCTGAGCCGATCCAACCGCAACCCGAGCAGGAGGTATCGCCGCGCGAGCTCGTCCATCGCCCTCATGCTACCGGCCCCGAGCGTTGACAGAGGCCACGCGGGGTCGGTACCGTGCCGCTACCACACCGCAGGCGACAGGAGGCGAAGGCAATGACCACCACCGTCGATCGCCGTCGCGCCCGCCCGCGGGGAGACCTCGACCGGCCCTGACCGGCCGCAGCCCGGCTCCGCATCGCTCGCGGGCGCGCTCCACCGCCCGACCGCAGCAACCCCTCAGTGGAGTACCCGACGTGGCTTCCGCCCCACCCATCCCATCGCAGCTGCGTGGCACGATCCTTCGTGCCCGCAGCGGCTTCTACACCATCCTGACCGATGGCGGCGTGTTCGAATGCCGCCTGCGCGGGCGTGTGACCCGTGATCGGCTCACATCGGACCCGGCGGTCATCGGCGACCGGGTCACGATCTCACCCGCCGCGGACGGCACGGGCATGATCGAGTCGATCGATCACCGCGACAGCCGGTTCAGCCGCCGGCAGCCAGGCCCGCGAGGCATCTGGCGTGAGGACGTGATGGTCGCCAATCTCGACCAGGTGCTCGTGGTCTTCGCATGCGCGGATCCGATGCCGCACCTCCGCATGGTCGACCGTTTCCTCGTCGTCGCCGAGCACAATGAGATCGAGGCGGTGCTCGTCGTGAACAAGGTAGACCTGTGCGGGGGCGAGTTCGCCCGCGAAGAGTTCGCGACCTACGAGCGCATCGGCTACCCGGTCCATTACGTCAGCGCCCGATTCGGCGACGGGGTCGAGGGTGTGGCCGAGCGGCTTGCCGGACGGATCAGCGTGGTCACCGGACCATCTGGCGTCGGCAAGTCGACGCTGCTCAACGACATCCAGCCCGGCTTGCACCTGCTCACCGGCGACGTCGGCGAGGTCGTGCACAAGGGGCGGCACACCACCGTCACCGCCGAGCTCCATCCGCTGACCGGGCCTGCGGGCGGGTGGGTGGCCGACACGCCCGGCGTGCGCGAGCTGGGACTATGGGCCGTCCCGCCGGACGAGCTCGCCTCGTGCTTCCCGGAGCTGCGTGAATTCCTGGGCGGCTGCGCATTCAACGACTGCCGCCACGTGGCAGAGCCTCGCTGCGCTATCCGCGCGGCGGTCGCCGAAGGACGCGTCAGCGAGGGTCGCTACGAGTCGTACCGCCGGCTGCTCGCCGGCGAGTAGGCACCCTCGCCGGCGGACTGCGCCTCAGGTCACCGATCGACGGAGATTCGCCCTACAGGATGCCGCGATCCGCGAAAGCAGCCTGCGCGGCGGTGGCCTCAGCGTTCCCGTACAGGTCGCGCACCGTTTCGACGATGTCCGTCGCAAGCGAAGGCATCGTCGGGTTGTCCTGGCCAATCTGGGACAGCAGGACCGCGGTGTCGGCATGCACGTGGCCGAGTGCGGTGCGCAGGTTCCACAGCGCGTGGGACCAGATCTCGCCGTCGTCGTGGACCTCGCCGTCAAGATCAGCTGGGTACATCTTGTTGGTGTCGAGGCGACGCAGGCAGTGGATCGGCCCGCGGGTGTACGACGTGGAGTCCCAGTCGGCGACACACGCCGGATCCGGCGTGGGGGCAAGGATGTTCGTGACATCGACTGCCCAGTAGTCACCAAAGCCCTCACCGATGGCGCCCGACTCCTCGCCTGCGCCATAGAAGGTGGGCGAGGACTGGAAATGCAGCGCGTGGCCGTATTCGTGGAGGATCACCTCGGCGTCCTCGGCGTCATCCACGCCGCCCTTCCCGAAGCGCAGCTCGTACTTCGGGTGATCGGTCGCAAAGCTGTTGTCGTAGCCGAGCTGATTAAGGCGAACCAGCTGCGGATGGTTGTTGACCCCCGGGAAGGCGGAACCGAACCCGAGCGATTGGATGTAGTTCTGCGCGACCGTGATCCAGTAGTAGGCCATCACCTGCTCGAAGCGGTCGTCGTGGCGGTTGTAGGTGAACGTGTTCGTTCGCGAATAGGCAGGGTCGCCGGTCTCAGACGCGACACATACCCAATCGCCGCACAGGTATCCGGAGCCGTCCAGATTCGTCAGCGAACGAAGCCGGTAGGCCGGCTGGAGGGCCGGGTAGTCGGCATCCTTCTGGTCGGTCAGCGACTCATCCTGCAACTGAGCCACGGGGTTGGGAAAGAAGACCTGGCCCACACCTGTCGACCCGGATCCGGCGGGCTGCTTGGCGAGGGACGGTCCCGGCAAGCTGGCGGCTGCCAGCATCAGGACGAGAGCGAGCGCCGCAGCGCGTCGGTTCATGGGCGGAAATCCTCCTTGGGTGCCGACTCGAAGCATCGCGATGCCGCGACGGAGCCGTCAGCCGATGACGGGGCTCGCGCGGGCGCAGCAGGCCGTTCACGGTAACCAGCGAACATCGAGCGGTCAACGCAGCGGTACCAGTCCGCACCGGCGATTGGCCCGCCACCGGATGCCCGGAGGCGACTGGCAGCATGGACCACGTCGCGGGAGCGCGATAGAATCCGAGGCTCCACGGTGCGGGTGTGGCGTAGTGGTAGCGCGCGACCTTCCCAAGGTTGAAGTACGGGTCCGATTCCCGTCATCCGCTCCAACCCCCTAGGTTCAGCGCTCCCTCAGTGGCGCTGCGCGACCTGAGCAGTGCAGTCCGAGCATACCTGGCTCAGGCCGGCAAGCTCATGGTGTTGCACGGGTTCCGCGTAATTCCGGCCGCAGTAGGTGCGATGCCCGATGAGTTGGCCATCGCTCCACCGCTCAGCGGCCGCGATGTGCCAGATATTCTCGTTGGCCCCCTGCAGCCCGAACGCCGACTCGGGGCGAAGCTCTTCCGCCATCGGGCGAGTGTACCCGCCGGATCGAGCCTGGTGGTCCGCCGAGGCCGTTCCTCCAGAGCTCGGAGACGAGGAGCGGCTCCCTCTGGCCTGGCGGGCTGCGACGACCTGGCAGCGCGCCGCCTTCCCTATCGAGGCAGGCGAGGCGCAAAACATTTCAGGCGGGCCCGGCTGGTACCATGTCGCGCGCATCCGATCCCGCGCTGGCAGCCCACCGCGGTGACAACGATCTCCCACGAGGTACCTGCATTCCCGATGAGCGTGCTCGCCAACTCTGCGACGTCCGGGTCGCCCAGGGGTCCAAACGATGTGCGCCTCCCGGCTGCGCGATCGGTGCGGTATAACCCGTCCCTTCCGGAGCTCCAGGAGCTCAC
>JALYLB010000142.1 GCA_030774475.1 Chloroflexota bacterium
CTGCAGTACCTCGACGCGATCAAGGTGCTCGGCGCCGGCGAGTCGACGAAGTGGGTCATCCCGATGGAGCTCTCCGAGCTGACGCGCCCGATCAGCAACGCGATGCGGGCCGCGCGGGTCGCGGGTGAAGGCGCCGGCGAGGGCGGCTGAGGCGGCTGGGACTCCTCTGGCGATTCTGTTGCCCGTGGGGGGATGGTCGTTCAGCGTCTCACTGCCAGCACTGAACGCCATCTCGCGGTCGGCCGGCGCCTCATTTCGCGGAACGCATCCTCGAGACCGGTCTCCACGCGTCTCATCTCACGCACTCAATCCGGTTAGCGAGACGTGAGATGACCAGCGAAGGCGGGCGTCGGCCTGGGCATCGCTGGATTCGTCGGCTGGGGCGCGCGCTCGGCGCGCTGACGGCCGCCTACGTGGGGTTCCTTACCGTCGAGGGTTCCCGGCGCGTAGTGCGGCCTGCCCGACGGCCGCTCATCCCGTTCGAAGGCCTGCCGGCGACCCCGGGTGAAATAGGGCTCGAGTACGAGGAGGTTCGATTCACGACCGACGACGGGGTCACGCTTTCCGGCTGGCTCATCCCCGCCGGACGCGAGACGCGTGCCGCGGTGATCCTCATGCACGGGTTCAGCTGGCATCGTCTCGGTGAGCTCGCCGCCTTCGTCCCGTGGCTGGCGGAGCGGTACCACGTCCTGCAGTTCGACTTTCGCGGCCACGGTGAGAGCGGCGAGGCGGACATCACCCTTGGAACCGCCGAGCGGCGCGACGTGGCGGCCGCCGTCCGCCTCCTCGAAAACCGCGGTCTCGGCCCCATCGCCCTGATGGGCGTGAGCATGGGTGCCTCGGTGGCGATCATGGCGGCCCCCGACCTGCCCGTTGCAGCCGTGGTGGCCGATGCGCCGTATGCCGATCTCTTCAATCCGATCGGCAACCGGATGCGTGAGTTGCACTATCCATTCCCGTGGCTCGGCTCGCGCCTCATCGTGGCGGCTGCCGCGGTTCGCTCGCGCATGCGGCTCCGAGCGCCGATCGAGCGCGTGGCGCAGATCGCGCCTCGGGGGCTCCTGCTCATCGGGCCCCAGGACGACCGGCTCATCGATCACGCGCAGAGGCTTCGGCTATACGCGCAGGCCAGGGAGCCGAAGGAGCTCTACGTTGTCCCGGGGGCCGGTCACGCCGAAGCGCACAGCCTGGGCGCAGCGGAATACGAGCGACGGGTGCTCGACTTCCTGGCGCGCTATCTCGACGGGGCGGCGCCATCGGTCCATGCGGCCTGACGGCCTCTATACTGACCCGGAATTGCCAACCGCCAGGGGTTCTTGATGGCTGCCACCAAGGTCCTCGTCGTCGACGATGATCTGAACATCCAGCGCGTCCTCGTCTTCACCCTGAAGCAAGAGGGCTTCGAGGTGGTGGTCGCCTCCGATGGGGAGGCCGGCGTCGAGTCCGCCCGCGACGCGGACCCGGACCTGATCCTGATGGACGTGGCCATGCCCAAGCTGGACGGCTACGCCGCGACCCAGCAGATCCGTGCCGGCGAACGCGGCGGGAAGCGCGTGCCCATCATCATGCTCACCTCCGAGGCGGACGTGGGGGAGCGCGTCAAGGGACTGCGGGCGGGCGCGGATGACGACATCGTCAAGCCGTTCCATCCGCTCGAGCTCATTGCACGCATCCGCGCCCTGCTGGCACGCAGCGGCAGCACCGCGCTGGCCATCGGCACCGATCACGCCACCCTTGGCCGCCTCTGCCTGTTCTACGGCGCGAAGGGCGGGGTCGGGACCACCACCATCGCCATCAACGCGGGAATCGCCCTGACCGCCGAGCTCAAGCGCAAGACCCTGCTGGTCGACGCGAACCTCCAGTTCGGCGACCTGCGCGTCTTCCTGGACCTGGCGCTGGAGACGGCGTCGATCGTCAACGCCATGAGCGAGCCGGATCTCGACGGCGAGCTGTTCAAGAAGCTGGTCGTCCACCACCACTCGGGGCTCGACATGCTCTTGGCCCCGACCTCGCCGGAGTCGGCCGACATCGTCATGGAGCGCCAGCGGTCGGACCCCGCACTGCTGACGAACCTGCTGAACATCGCTCGCCGCCAATACGACTACATCGTGGTCGACATGGCGAAGTCGATCGACGACTTCAACCTCCAGTTGTTCGACGAGGCCGATGTCATCTTCGTGGTCATGACCGCCGACCTGTCGTGCCTGAAGAACGTGCAGCTCGTGCTCAAGACCATGGACAACCTGGGGTACCAGCGCAGCAAGCTCCAGCTGGTATTGAATCGCTCGAACGCCTACACCGGCATCAACGTAAAGAACGCGGAATCGGTGCTGGGCCGCAAGATCGACCACCAGGTTATCAACGAGTACCACGGCGCGATCTCGGCGCTCAATTCCGGCGAGCCGTTCATGTTCTCGAGACCGGATGGGCCGCTCGGCCGCAGCGTCTCCGATTTCGCCCGCGAGGTGGACCGCCAGGCGGCCGCCGAGGTTGCCGTCGCCCTGCGCTGACCCCTCCGCTGGAGCTCATCGCCGAGTTCCCAGTCGTGCGGGCGGTAAGCCCCGGTAAGCCCCGGTAAGCCCCAGCTAAGGAGCCGGTAAGGCGTCCTCCCTAGGCTCGGCGCTGCCGGTCGTCGCTTGAGTATGGAGGCGAGCAGGCGGACGGCCGGCACTCCTCCTCATGCCGCGGGATCACGGCGGCGCAAGCCTTCAGTCGGAGGTGCACGTGCTCAGCGAGATGCTCTCTGCGACGGTGCTCGGCGTCGAGGGCGTCCCGGTGCGGGTCGAGGCGGACGTCGCGTTCGGGCTGCCGTCGCTGACCATCGTCGGGCTCGGCGGGAGCGCGGTGCAGGAGGCGCGCGAGCGGGTGCGGTCCGCGATCCGCAACTGCGGCTTCGAGGTCCCGGCTCGGCGCATCACCGTCAACCTCGCCCCGGCGGACCTCCCCAAGGACGGCACCAGCTACGACCTCGCCATCGCGGCGGCGATCCTGGGCGCGTCCGGCCAGCTCGGGATGGCCCCCACCCGCGAGTGCGCGTTGATTGGCGAGCTAGCGCTCGACGGCAGCCTACGGCCCGTGCCGGGGACGCTTGCGCTCGCTGCCGCCGTCCGTTCCGGCGGTGTCGGGGAGGTGATCGTTCCTGCCGCCAGCACGCGCGAGGCAGCCAGCGTCCGTGGCGTGAGTGTCCGCGGTGCCGCCTCGCTCGGCGAGGCGGTCGCCCACCTCGTCGGCCTCCGGGAGCTGCCGTCGACCATGCCGACCCCGATCCCCGGCTGGACCCCGCCTTCGGGCGTGCCGGACCTGGCCGATGTTGTTGGCCAGCCGGTCGCGCGACGCGCCCTGGAGATCGCGATCGCTGGTCGCCACAGCCTGGCCCTGACCGGGCCGCCGGGGATCGGCAAGACGCTGATCCTGCGCTGCGCGGAGGGACTTCTGCCGCCCTTGGAGGAGGACGAGGCGGTGGAGGTCAGCCGGATTCACTCGGTTGCTGGCCTCGTTGACCGTCGGGAACCGGTCATCCGGCGTCGCCCCTTCCGGGCGCCGCACCACACCGTGTCGACGCAGGCGCTCGTTGGGGGAGGGACCCGCGTCCGTCCAGGCGAGGCGAGCCTGGCTCACCGAGGCGTGCTCATGCTCGACGAGATGCTTCAGTTCCGAGCGGATGCCCTCGACGCACTGCGTCAGCCGCTCGAATCGGGGCTCGTCACCATCGCGCGGGTCGACGGAGCGCTCACCCTGCCGGCGCGGTTCACCCTGCTGAGCGCGTTCAACCCGTGCCCCTGCGGCTGGCGCGGCTCGTTCACTCACAGCTGCGGATGTGAAGAGGGTGCCGCCCGCCGCTACGCCGCCCGACTGTCCGGTCCGCTCCGGGATCGAATCGACCTCTGGGTAGCCATGGACGAACCCATAGGTCTGGACCGGCCGGGTGCTGAGCCAAGCTCCGATGTGGCCGGCAGGATCGGGGACGCATGGCGTCGCCAGCAGGACCGCCAAGGCTGCGCAAATGGCGAGCTGACCGGCTGGCTCGATGGGGCCGCCGGCGGGACGGATAGCTTGAATACGCTTCTGGCCCAGCGCGGGCGGCGATTCGCGCTATCCCCCCGGCGCCTCCACCGCGCCGCCCGCGTGGCTCGAACGATCGCCGATCTGGCGGGACGCGATGCCGCCCGACGCGAAGACGTCGACGAGGCCCTCGCCTACCGACCGGAGCGTGCCGCGTGATCGGAGTCAGCGCCGCGGGGCCGCTCGGGCGGGACCGTTCTGCACCCAAGCAGCCCCTGACCGCCTCGGCCGGAGTCGCGACCGTTGGCGGTCACGGCGGGAATGCGTCCAGCAGTGTCGACGAGCGTGCTGCCTGGATCGCTCTTGCCGCCGTCCCGGGAATAGGTCCGGCAGGATTCGGGGCCGTGGTCCGCCGCTTCGGCAGCGCCCGCATGGCCGTGACCCATCCCATCGAGGAGCTCCTCGGCCTTCTCAACCGGCCCGATGGCGCCACAATCGCGGGGCTCCGACGGGTCATGCGTGAAGGGCCGGAAGCGCTCGCCGCGGTGCTCGAGGAAGCCGCACGGCGCGCAGGCGGGCACGTCCTCACGGCGCTCGACCCAGCCTACCCGTCGATGCTGTCGCGCACCGACCATCGACCGCCCGTGCTCTACGTCGTCGGCTCGATCAGTGCCTGTGCAGAGCCGGCCGTGGCGATCGTGGGGACCAGGCGGCCATCGGGCTACGGTCGGGCGATGACCGTGGAGATCGCAGACGAGCTGGCTCGCGCCGGCGTCAGCGTCGTCTCCGGGCTCGCGCTCGGGATCGATGGTGTCGCCCATCAGGCGGCGCTCGACGCCGCGGGCCGAACGGTGGCGGTGCTCCCGTCGCCCATTGACCGCGTCTATCCGCCACGGCACCGTGGGCTCGCCGCACGGATCGTCGCGGAGGGCGGCGCGTTGATTTCTGAGGCGCCGCCGGGTCGGGTCAGCGGCAAGCCAGACTTCGCGCGACGTAACCGGATCATCAGCGGCCTCGCCGAGGCCACCGTGGTCGTCGAAGCGCCCGATCACTCCGGCGCCCTCCTTACGGCGGCCTCCGCAGTAGCGCAGGGGCGCGACCTGTATGCCGTGCCCGGCCCCATTGATGCGGTCACCTCTCGGGGCTGCAATCGTCTGATCGCGGACCACCAGGCGGAGCTGGTGACATCTGCGATCTCGCTCATCGCGCGCCTCGGCCTCCACCCCGTTACCGGGGTTCCCATAGCGGTAGCGACCCTGTCAGAGTCCGAAGGTCTGGTCCTTGGCTGCCTCCTTAAGCGGAGTGCATCGATCGAAGAGCTCGCCGGCAAAACGAGCCTTGGCACGTCGGAGCTGGCGAGTGCGTTGACCCTCCTGGAGGCTCGCGGCCTGGTCGCCGGCTACGGCGGCGTGACGTTCCACCCGACCTTGGTCGCGCGTCGCATTGGCACCAACAGATGACCTTTGACCCCCGGCAAGGTGCCATCTGGCCGGACCACGCCACGGCGGCTCCGGCTATACTGCGGCCGCCATCGAGGCCTGCTGCCGCGCCCGGGCCGGCGCCAATAACCCTTCTGGAGGCCCTGTCTATTGCGTCGACTGAATGCCAGCGCGGTCTCGACCGCCACCGACTTCCCCCGACTTGTTCCGTTCCAGCGACCCCTTGTTCGCATCGCGGTCGCCGCCATGGCACTCGCGATCGTCGTCGTCGCCGCCCGTCAGGGCTCGAGCCAGGCGACGCAGCAGCCGGCGCCATCGGATCCCGTCTCGATCCTGCCGGCCAACATCGGCATCGGTCTGCAGACCGACCGTCAGGTGAGCATCGACTTCGCCCAGCCGATGGACACCGCGTCCGTGGCGGACTCGCTGCTCATCTCGCCGGAGATCACGACCTCCCTGTCGTGGAGCCACGACGCGCGGCACCTGACGATCGCCCCCGCGCAGCGGTGGGAACCCGACGAGCGTTACGTCGTCATCCTCCCCAGCAGCTCGCAGCTCGCCAATGGATCCGTCCTTGGCGCGGCGCTCCGTTACAGCTTCACGACGCGCGCCGCTCCAACGGTGATGGAGTTTTCCGTCCACCGCCGCGGCCTCGATCGTTTGACGGGCCTGTCGCTGGATCGAGCGATTCCGGACGAGAAGGCCTCGACCGCTGTGACCCCAGCAACCCCCGCGACTCCCGCCGACACGGCGCAGGGCGCGAGCGCCACCACCACGATCAGCATCCGTTTCAGCTCCGCCATGAACCGAGCGGAGGTCGACCACAGCTTCCTGATCAGCCCCGCAGCGGCCGGCAGCCTGAGTTGGCTGGGATCGACACTTACGTTTACGCCGTCCCGCCGACTGGACCCCGGGGCGCGCTATTCGATCGCGCTGGTGGGCTTCCACGACATGCAGGGCGATCGGCTGGCCGGAGACACGGCCTTCTCCTTCACGATCGCGTCGCGGGCTCATGTCACCAAGGTGAGCCCGGCGAACGGAGCCAAGGGCGTAGTGCCCCGCGCCGTGGAGGTCTGGTTCAGCGATGCGGTGGATGCCGAGACGACGGGTCCGGCATTCCGGCTGTTCGATGTCAGTGCCAAGGCGCCGATGGCTGGCAGCCTCGGCTGGAACCCGAGCCGCACCAAGCTCGGTTTCTCGCCGCGCGCGGCGCTTGCCCCGGGCCACCGGTTCGAGATCCGGATCGGCGGGGACGCGCGGGACACCGACGGCAACGTGGTGTCGGGGACGTATTCCTTCGTCACCAGGGCCGCGGAACGCGCAACGGCTGCTCGGCCGGCGTATCGGGCGCCCTCACCGAGCGGAAGCGTCCAGGCCTATGCGCTGGCGCTCATCAACACGTCCCGGCGCGCATTTGGCTTCGCTCCGCTAACCCTGGACTCTCGCCTCACGGCGGTTGCCTCTGCCCACGCCTGGGACCAGATTCGGTACGGCTACTTCAGCCACCTCAGCCGCGACGGATCGACGTTCCGCCAGCGGATCTCGGCCGCAGGGATCAGCTGGAGCCACGCCGGCGAGAACCAGTGCACCGACTACGGGTCGATCACCCACGCCCTGTCGTGGTGCCACTCGATCATGATGGCCGAGCCCTATCCGGGGGTCTGGAACCACATCGCCAACATCCTCGATCCGAACTTCACGCGAGTCGGGTTCGGGTACGGGATCGGCGGCGACGGCAAGCTGGTCATGACCTGGGACTTCATCGGGTAGCGTCCTCGGCGCCTTCGGCGCCGCGTCGCGCGACTCGACCGCAGAGGCTGTTGGCGCCGGCTCCGCGCTCAGGAAGGGCGCGAGGCCGGTGCTACACTCCCTGACCGATGCCACGGACGAAGCGCGCCGGCGGCGACCGCGGCGACCTGGTCATCGTGGAGTCGCCCGCCAAGGCGAAGACCATCGAACGCTACCTTGGACCCGGGTACCGGGTGCTTGCCAGCTACGGCCATGTCCGCGACCTCCCGCAGAAGGCCCTCGGCGTCGATATCGAGAACGACTTCGCCCCGCGCTATGAACCACTGAAGGATCGGCGCCGTGAGCTCGAGCGCCTCGCCGATGAGGCACGGCACGCTGACCAGGTCTGGCTCGCCACCGACCTCGACCGAGAGGGCGAGTCGATTGCCTGGCACATCGCCGAATACGCCAAGCTGCCAGCGGATCGGATCCGGCGCGTGACCTTCAGCGAGATCACCAAGGGCGCCATCGACGAGGCCTTCGCCCATCCGCGGACCATCAACCTGGACCTCGTGAACGCCCAACAGGCGCGTCGCGTGATCGATCGGTTGGTCGGCTACAAGCTCAGCCCGCTCGTCGCCAGCAAGATCCGTCGCGGCCTTTCGGCGGGACGGGTCCAGAGCGTCGCGGTCCGGCTCGTCGTCGAGCGCGAGCGCGAGATCGGCAAGTTCATCGCGGAGGAGTACTGGACGCTCACCGCCCAGCTGCGGCGGGCCGGCAATGGGATCGCGTTCGCGGCGGAGGTGAGCCGAATTGACGGCGAGAAGGCACGCATCGGCTCAGAGGCGGAGGCCCGCGAGCACGAAGCAGCGTTGCGCGGGGCGAGCTACGTCGTGCAGAGCGTCACCCGCTCCGAGCGACGTCGAACCGCGCCGCCGCCGTTCACGACCAGCACGCTTCAGCAGGAAGCGTCGCGAAAGCTCGGCTTCGGTGCCAGCCGCACGATGCGCGCGGCGCAGGCGCTGTACGAGGGGATCGCGCTGCCTGAGGGCCAGGTCGGCCTGATCACCTATATGCGGACCGATTCAGTGGCGATCTCCAGCGGGGCCGTGGCCGAGGCACGGGAGGTGATCGGCCAGCGGTTTGGCGAAGCCTTCGTGCCGAAGCGCCCGAATACGTACCGGAACCGGACGCGGGGCGCACAGGAGGCTCACGAGGCGGTCCGCCCGTCGAGCTTTGCTCGCACTCCGGAGGCGGTCCGGTCGGCCCTCAAGTCGGATGAATACCGCCTCTACGAGCTCATCTGGAAGCGTGCTCTCGCCAGCCAGATGGCGCCTGCTCGCTTCGACCAGGTGAGCGTCGACGTCGGCGCCGGACGCTACACGCTCCACGCCGGGGCGGCCAAGCGCATCTTCGACGGCTACCAGGCGGTCTACGTCGAGGGTCGTGACGATGAGGAGGATGAGCGCCTCTCGGTCCTGCCCGACCTCGTCGAGGGCGAGCCGCTCGATCTTTCCGAGCTGAGCAGCGAGCAGCACTTCACCCAGCCGCCCCCGCGATACACGGAAGCGACCCTCATCAAGGCGCTCGAAGAGCATGGCATCGGTCGCCCGTCAACCTATGCGCCGACCATGGAGACGATCCGCAAACGCGGATACGTGACCGTCGAGGAGCGGCGGCTGCATCCGACGGAGTCCGCCGAACGGGTGACTGACCTGCTCGTCGAGCATTTCCCCGAAGTGGTGGATGTCGACTTCACCGCGCATATGGAAGACCAGCTCGACGACGTGGCTCGTGGCGAGCAGGACTGGGTCCCTATGGTGCGCGGCTTCTGGGACCCGTTCAACGTGAAGCTCCTGGCCGGACGCGCCAACATCGCCAAGCAGCTCGAGCTGACCGACATCGTCTGCCCGGTCTCGGGCGACTTGATGGTCAAGCGCTTTGGTCGGAATGGCTGGTTCCTCGGCTGTAGCGGCTACCCGGAATGCAAGTTCACCATGCCTATCCCTGGCGAGGAGCCGGAAGCGACGCCGGACCTGCCTGGCGTCGGCGAGGTGTGCCCACAATGCGGCGAGGGCCACCTGGTCGCCCGGCGTGGCCGATATGGTCCGTTCGTAGGGTGCGACCGCTACCCGGAGTGCCGCTACATCAAGAAGGACGCGACGCCTGCCGCGGAGCGCTTCGGAACGTGCCCCAAGTGCGGGATCGGGACCGTCGTCACCAAGCGAGCGCGCCGCGGACGTCGCCCGTTCTGGGGATGCGACCGCTATCCGGAGTGCGACTACTCCACCTGGACTCGCCCTGGCGCTTCAGTGGGCGACGGAGGCCCAGCGGGCGACGGGGGCCCAGCGAGCGATGGAGTCGCGGCCTCCGATGGCGTCGCGTCAGTCGACGCAGCCGCTCCGCCGGATGTCATCCGAGCTGCCACAGATGGACGCCCGCCGCGCAAGGTGGTCAAGAAACGGCGCCGAACCGGGACCACGCGTCGCAATGCTGGGGTCGTCGACGGCACCCATGGCTGAGGCGCCGCGCGGCGACGCGGCGATGGCGCTGGAGCGCTTCCTTGCACAGCTGGCCGGTCGCAACGCGTCGGCCCGAACGATCGTCGAGTACCGGCGCAACGCTGGCGAATTCCTTGCCTTTCTCGAGTCGCGAGGCGTCGATTGGCGGACGCCGGACCGCTCCACGGTTCGCGCTTACCTTGCCGAGCTGGCGGATCGCGGCCTGGCGGCGACCTCCGTCGGCGGCCGCCTGTCCGCGATTCGCTCCCTCTACCGACACGCGACACGCGAAGGCACCCTGGCAAGCGATCCCCTGGCCGGGGTACGCACACCGCGCCGCCCGCAGCGCCTGCCACACGTCCTGGGGATCGATGAGGCGGCGCGCCTGGTGGAGGCGCCAAGGCAAATGGAGCGAAGCCGACGACGGCGGCCGTCACGCGCCATCGACGAGGCACTTGGTAGGCGGGACGCCGCCTTGCTGGAGCTGCTCTACGCCACCGGGATCCGCATCTCCGAGGCCGCTGGTCTGACCATGGGCGCGATCGATCTCGGTCGCCGCCGGCTCCGGGTCGTGGGCAAGGGAAATAAGGAACGCGAGGTGCTCTTCGGGCGCCACGCTGTGGCCGCCATGGGCGGCTACCTGGCAGAGGGCAGGCCCGTGCTGGCCGGCGTCACGGGGCTCCAAAGCGACGCGGTCTTCCTGAACGCGTCAGGCGGCTCGCTCTCGGCGCGCGGCGCGCGGCTCGCGGTTGACCGGTGGGTCGAGGCCGCGCGCCTGCCGACCGGCACGTCGCCGCACACCCTCCGGCACTCGTTCGCCACCCACCTGCTCGAAGGCGGTGCCGATCTGCGCAGCGTGCAAGAGCTGCTCGGGCACGTGAACCTGGCCACCACACAGATTTACACGCACCTCTCCGATGCGGCGCTGCGCACCGCCTACCGGGCGGCGCACCCGCGCTCGTCGCGGCCCGGGAGCCGCTCGGCGGCGCGGTGACCGGCGGCGCGGAGCAGGAGCGACTTCCCTTCCCGGGCGACGCGGAACCGCCCGGCGCGAGCGCTCCTGGGGCACCGCCGCTGGTTGCCCATCCCGGGCCATCGACCGGCCGAGTCCTCGCCCAGGCGAGCCTGATCCTCACCGTCGCCGCCCTGGCGAGCCGGCTGTTGGGTTGGGTCAGACTGCTGGTCATCGGCTCGCAGTTCGGCGCCAGCCGAGAGCTCGACGCTTATTTCGCCGCCTTCCGAATCCCCGATGCGATCTTTCAGCTCGTCGTCGCAGGGGCGCTCTCCGCTGCGCTCATCCCGGTCTTCCAGGGCTACCGCGCCAGGGACCAGGAGCAGGAGGCCTGGCGACTGGCGAGCAGCGTCATCAACCTGGTGCTCATTGCCCTCGCCGCGTTCAGCCTGGTGATGGCCATCTTCGCGCCCCTCATCGTCCCGATCATCACCCCCGGCTTCGACGCGCCCACCACCGAGCTCACAGTTCGCATGACGCGGGTCATGCTCCTGAGCCCGGTCTTCATCGGCATGGGCGCGGTCGTCTCCGGCATCCTGAACAGCTACGAGCGCTTCGCGGTGCCAGCCATCGCGCCGCTGCTCTACAACCTGGCGATCATCCTGTCGGCCATCGTGCTGGCACCGCTGCTGGGCGTGGAGGGACTGGCGGTTGGGGTCGCCATCGGCTCCCTCGCACACCTCGTCGTCCAGCTCCCGAACCTGGCGAGTGTCGGGCAGCGCTACGACCTGTTCGTTTCGCTCGCGCATCCCGGGGTACGGCGGGTCGCATGGCTGATGGGGCCGCGGACCCTGGGACTGGCCGCGGTGCAGATCAACTTCCTTGCCAGCACCCTCCTGGCGAGCGGCCAGCCAGAAGGCAGCGTGACCGCCTACAACTACGCGTTTCAGCTGATGCAGGTTCCCGTGGGGGTGGTGGGCGTGAGCGTGGCGGTGGCGCTCTTTCCGCGCCTCTCGCACGACGCAGCACTCGGACGCGTCCGGGAGGTGCGGCGCCAGCTGAGCACGGCACTCCGCCTCCTGCTGTTCATCGCACTGCCGCTGACGGCGGTGATGACCGTCCTCCGCGAGCCGCTCACGGCGGTCTTCTTCCAGTACGGTCTGTTCAGTGCTCAGTCGACGGCGCGCACCTCGGATGCGCTGCTCTACTTCACCCTGGGCCTCGCCGCGCAGAGCCTGGTCCCGGTGCTGGCGCGCGCGTTCTATGCGCTGCAGGACACCCGCACTCCGGTGATCTGGGCGGTCGTGGCGGTGGTCCTCAACGTGCCGCTGATGGCTCTTCTCGTGGGGCCGATGGGTGTCGGCGGCTTGGCATTGGCGCTCTCAGTGACCGCTTCGCTCGAGGTGCTCGGTCTGCTCTGGGCGCTCCGCGGCCGCCTGGGCGGGATCGAGGCCATGGACCTGCTGCGCTCGCTCGCTCGCTCGACACTCGCCGCCGGCGCAGCGGCTTTGCTCATGCTCGGCGCATTGCAGCTCACCCAGCTGTGGTTCGCCGGCGTGCTCGACCATGGCCTGGGACGACTCCTTGCGGTCCTCGCGATCTCGGCCCTCGGCGTGCTTATCTACGTGGTCGTGGCTGCCGCGCTGCGTTCGCACGAGATCGGCGAGCTGAGCCGCCTTCTCGGTCGGCGGTTCCGGCGGGCCGAGGCGCAGGAGGGTGACGGGTGACCACGGACGGCGAGCCGCGGCGTCCCTCCATCGGTCCACCGAGCGGCGCTATCGGCCTGGCCACGCTGGCTGACCGGATTGCCCCCGACCGCGTCGTGGGCGTGCCGATCGGCGAGGTGCGAGGCCTCGCGTACGACTCGCGACGCGTGGCCCGCGGGGCGCTCTTCTTTGCAGTGCCCGGCGAGCATACCGACGGGCACCGGTACATCGGAGACGCGGTCGCTGCGGGTGCCACGGCGGTCGTTGTGGAGCTCGAGCAAGCCGACGCGCGCGTCCCCCAGCTCGTGGTCCCAAACGCTCGCCATGCCCTGGCGGACGCGGCGGACCTCTGGTTCGGCGAGCCGAGCCAGACGCTGGCCACCATCGGCGTCACGGGTACGAATGGCAAGACCACGGTCGCTTGGCTCTGCACACAGCTGCTGGCTGCCGCGGGTGGGCGTCCTGGGATGATCGGTACGGTCAGCGTCCAGGTGGGCGACGTGCTCGAAGACAACGAGTCGCGTGCCACGACGCCCGAGGCGCTCGAGCTGCAGGAGCTGCTGGCCCGCATGGTCGCGGCCGACAACGACACCGCGGTGATCGAGACCTCGTCGCACGGCCTCGCCCTTGGGCGCGTCCGCAACTGCCGCTACCGGGCGGCGATCGTGACCAACGTGACGCACGAGCACCTCGAATTCCACGGCACGTTCGAGGCGTACCGGGACGCCAAGACGCTCCTCGTGCAGGAGGCGCCGATGGCGGTCCTCAACCGCGACGACCCTTCCTGGCCGATCTTCCGCGAGCGTGCGCGCGACCGGGTGCTCAGCTACGGCTTCCATCCGGAGGCCGATGTCCGCGCCTCCGAGCTTGATGCCCGCCCGAGCGGCTCCGCGGTGGCGGTGAGCGCGCCGGCCTGGCACGGGCGGCTCGAGATCCCGCTTCCCGGTGCCTTCAACGTGGAGAACGCCCTCGCGGCATTTACCTTCGCGATTGGTTGGGGGATCGACGCCGCGCGCGCCGCCGCCGCCATCCAGCACGCGACAGGCGTGCCCGGCCGCATGGAGCGCATCGACGCGGGCCAGCCGTTTGCCGTTGTCGTCGACTACGCCCACTCGCCGGACGCGCTCGATAAGGTGCTCAGGGTCCTGCGGTCGGTCACCGCCGGCCGGCTCATCGTGGTGGTCGGCTCGGCGGGGGAGCGCGACATCGCCAAGCGAGCCGAGATGGGTGGCATCGCCGCACGGCTGGCGGACCTCGTGATCGTCACTGACGAGGATCCGCGCGGCGAAGATCCGGATCGCATCAACCGCGAGATTGCCCGCGGGGCACTACAGGCGGGTGCACGCGAGGGCGAGGACCTGCTGGTCATCAACGACCGGCGTGCCGCCATCCGCAAGGCCGTCACCCTGGCCGAACCGGGCGACGCGATCCTGGCCGCCGGGAAGGGGCACGAGCACAGCATGTTCATGGCCTCCGGGCCTGTCTCGTGGGACGAGGCGGAGGTGGCGCGCCAGGAGCTGCGGGCCGCAGGCCACGAGGCAGGGGTCGCGGCGCCATGAGGCTGAGCTCCTGGGTCGAGAACGATCCGGCGCGCTGGGACGCCATGGTCGAGGCCGCCCCATACCGGTCCTTCTCGCAGCTGTGGGCGTGGGGTGAACTGCGCCGCGAAGGCGGCTGGGAGCCAATCCGCCTCGCGGTGGGCCTGCGCAACGAGGACGGGACGTCGGTGGAGTCGCCCACCGCGGGCGTCCAGCTGCTCGTTCGCCGCTTGCCCGTGCTGCGACTGGCATTCGCCTACGCCCCTCGCGGCCCCGTCGGGAACCTCGACGACGAGGCGACGTGGGGCGAGCTGATCGCCGGCATCCGCAGGCTTGCGACCGACGAGCGGATCGCCACCGTTCGGCTGGAGCCCGAGGCGATGACCTCGTCGCGCGTCGCGCAGCGCTTGCGCGCGGGGTTCTGGCGTCCGGCCCCCAGCGTTCAGCCGGTCGCCACCCGGATCATCGACCTGACCCGATCCGAGGACGAGCTGCGGGGTCGGCTGCGCAAGAAGCACCGCCAGTACGTGGCGCGTGCAGAGCGCGATGGCGTGGCGCTGGAGTGCGTCGATCCTGCTGCTCCCGAAGCCGAGGTGGCGAGCGCGATCGCCGACTTCCATCGGATCCTGGTCGAGACCGGCGAGCGTGCCGGCTTCCATACGCGCGTCCCCGGCTACTACCGCGAGGTGTGGACGGCGCTCGCACCCGCCGGGCGTGTACGACTCTTCTTCGCGACCCTTGACGGCCAGCGGCTCGCGACGCTCTTCCACATCGCCTGCGGGGACCAGGTCGCCGAGCTCTACGGCGGCTCCACGCCGCTCGGCACGCATCACCACGCCAACTACCTCGTGAAATGGGGCGCAATGCTTACGCTCAAGTCCCAGCAGTTCGCGAGCTACGACCTGTGGGGCGAGCCGACCGGGGGGATTGCGCAATTCAAGGAAGGCTTCGGTGGCGAGCGCGTCGAGCTCGTCGGCGCGCGCGACCTGGTCATTGACCGGGCTGGCGACCTGGCGGTGCGTTCGGCGCTGGCGGTCCGGGAGGGCCTCCGCAGGACGCAGTCACGCCAGCGTGGGACCGATGGTGTTGCCCCGGCTGGCTTCCGCAAAGCCACCGAGGCCGATGCCGGCGCCTGGCAAGCGATCGTCGAACGATCGCCATCCGGCGACGTGCTCCACGACTGGACATGGGCAGCGGTGGCCTCCTTCGACGGCACGCCGCAGCGCCGCTTCGTCCTCGAGGAGGACGGCAAGATCGTTGCAATCTGCGCCGCCCAGGTGCGACGCACCAGGCTGGGGCGCTCGTTCTGGTACGTGCCGCGCGGCCCGGTCCTCGATTACGACGAGCCGCAGGCAGCTGAGCGGCTGGCAGGTCTGCTGGCCGGGCTGCAGTCTGCGGCGCGTGCCGACCGGGCGATTGCCGTGCGGATCGAGCCTCGGATCGAGCGCCGCACCGCTGCCGCCGCGCTGTTCGATGAGGCCGGGCTGCGGCGGGTCGCGGCAGCGCTCCAGACGCCGGACACACGCCTGGTCGACCTCACGCTCGACGACGAGGCGCTGCTGGCGACCTTCGACAAGGACACGCGCTACGCCATTCGTCGCTCCGAACGGGAAGGGGTGACCACGACGGTCGTCGCGAACCCCGACGACGATGCTGCACTTACCGAGCTGCACGCGATCGTCACCGAGACCCTGCAGCGGGCCGGGTACCACCTGCCGCCGCTCGAGCGGTATCGGCTCATCTGGCGCGGGCTGGCGGGAGCGGGGCGCGCCAGGATCGTGCAGGCCCGCGTCGATGGTCGCCTGGAGTCTGCGGGCCTGCTGGTGGTCGAGGGCGATCGGTCGATCTACCTGTACGCCGGCTCGATTCGTGAGGCGAAGGGCGAGACGAAGCGGTATGCCTCGTACGCGGTGCAGTGGCAGATGATGCGGACGGCGCGCGAGATGGGCTCGCGGACCCACGACCTCTGGGGAGTGGCACCGGAGCACGCCGGCCCCGACCACCCGTGGTACGGCTACAGCCTGTTCAAGAAGGGGTTCGACGGGCGGTTCGTGTCATGGGCCGGCTCCTGGGATCTGGTCATCGACCCGGTCATCTACGCACTGCGAGACGTCGCGTCTCGTCTCGGGCGTCGCCGAGCCTGATCGTGGCGGGAGGGGCGCGCCGCGAGACCTGATCGCCGCGCCGAGATCCCGCCTAGGGCTGCGTAGGTCGCGCCGCGGCACCTGTCAAAGGACGCTGCCACATTCACGCGCGGCGTCCGTTATCGGGTCCCTTGTGACCGAATCTTCGTCAGATTCAAACCGGGCAACCCTTGCCACGAGCGGGGGCGCGGAACCCTGCCAAATGCACGTGGAACGTTACGCCGACAGCGCTGTCGCAGCTAATGCACACCACGCGCGTGCTTCGCCTCCGTCTGGGTATACCAGCTCACCTAATGGTCGCCCCACGTGAATCTGGCGCAGGCACGTCGCGCTGGGCGTTCCACAGCTCTTACCAGTCTTACCAGCAACGCACCAACCCTTTGGCGGGCGGTGCGATTCCAATCCGCGAGTTCTGGTGC
>JALYLB010000143.1 GCA_030774475.1 Chloroflexota bacterium
GGGCGGCGGCGGTGGCGGTTGGGGCGGCGGCGGTGGTGGCCTCGGCGGGGGCGGAGGCGGAGGGGGAGGCGGTCGATCGCGGGGAGGTCGGTGGTGATCACCGGCGCTTTCCTGTCCATTCGTGATACTTCGGGCGGAGAGCCCGTCATTACCCAGGAGGAGTAGGAACCATGGCGCAATCGTCGATCCTCGGCCGGGTCAGCCAGCTGGTCCGGGCCAACATCAACGCGATCCTCGACAGCGCGGAGGATCCCGAGCGGACGCTCGATCAGCTCGTCCGCGACTTCACCAACAACATCGCCGAGGCGGAGGATGCGGTCGCCCAGACCATCGGCAACGTGCGGCTGGTCGAGGACGACGCGCGCGAGGCGCGCGAGGCGTCGGTCGAGTGGCACGACAAGGCCGCGGCAGCGTCGCGTCGCGCGGAGGAGCTGCGCGGCAAGGGCGGCAGCGACGCGGAGCGGTTCGACGACCTCGCCCGGATCGCGCTCCGCCGCCAGATCAGCTACGAGGAGCAGGCTGGCAGCCTGGAGACGCAGGCGGCCCAGCAGAACGAGCTCGTCGACAAGCTGAAGGACGGCCTCAACAAGATGCGCGTCAAGCGCGAGGAGCTCGTCCAGAAGCGCGACGAGCTCGTGAGCCGGGCGAAGATGGCCCACGCCCAGCAGCAGGTCCAGCAGTCGGTCCGCAGCGTGTCGGTCATGGACCCGACGAGC
Source organism: Chloroflexota bacterium (assembly GCA_030774475.1). GTDB lineage: Bacteria > Chloroflexota > Limnocylindria > QHBO01 > QHBO01 > CF-82. The sequence continues at coordinate 717 of JALYLB010000143.1, forward strand.
GAAATCTCGCGCTTCGAGGAGCGGATCCGGCGGCAGGAGGCGCAGGTTCGCGGCATGGAGGAGGTCGCGGCATCGTCGCTCGACGAGCAGTTCGCCCAGCTCGATTCGGGCGAGAACGAGGCCGAGGTCGATGCCCGGCTCGCGGAGTTGAAGGCCGGCGACGGCGCGGCCCAGAAGGCCATCGGCAGCGGGTCGCGGTCGAGCTGACCGCGGCTATCATCGGGCCATGAAGGAGATGTACCACCCGGCGGACCTCGCCGCGATGGATCCGCTGGTTCTGCTGAAGAACCTCGACCATGTGCGGATGACCAGCCGCCGCCTGTCGTACATCCTCCAGCAACAGGTCCACCTCTACGTCCCCGAGGCGAACGAGCTGCGTGAACAGATCGATCGCTATGTCGAGGCCGAGCGGCAGATCGAGAGTGAGATGGCGAGGCGTCGAATCCGCGCCTGACCTTCCTGGCCGCGCAGCCAGCCGAATCCAAAACCCCCGCCGGCTCCCGGCGGGGGTTCCTGTATCTGCTTACCAATCCGCGATGGCAGGTCCGGCTCAGGCACCCGCTCCGACGCCTGCGAGCCGCAGCGAAACGGCCGGGGTGGCTTCGACGTCAGTGTCGGCCGCGGCAGCCATCGCTGCGGACGGCGCGGCCCGCACGACGGCGGCAGTCCCGATCCGCGCCCGACGCTCCTGCTCCTCGGCGACGATGCGATGGACGAGCGTCGCAAGGGCCGGCATCTCGAACAGGCTGAAACCGATTCCCTCGGCGCTCAGCTCGTCGCTGCCCCAGCCGCGGAACAGGCCGCGGCCCGCGACGGCGCACATCTCGTCGTACAGCTCAGGCCACCCGACGCGCCGGCGCGAGTAGCAGAACCGGACGAACTCGACGGCATCATCCGACGCGGCGCGATCAGGGGTGCGCGAATCCATCGACGGCCAAGCCTCCCTTCCGCAGTTCAAAGTGCAACCCGGCGCACGGCGAATCAAACCGGACGACGGCTCCGGTAATCCGCTGGGGCGACCGATCGTCCCCTCTCCCTGGGTTGTCGGCGACCGGTGGACATACATCCTAGGCCCGCGCGCGGGCTCGCGAGAAGAGGGTTTGTCCACCATCTCGTCCACCAACTTGTCCACACGAACGACTGTTCTACGGTGGTTGGGGGACGCCGGCTTGAACCGGTTCAGGCCGAACGGGCGCTTTCATGCTTCCAGCTTGGCGATCGCCTGCTGCAGGCGAACCTCCCGAATCGCTGGAGTGGCGGCCTTCAGGACGGGCAGGATCGCGAGGTATTGACCAGTCTTGCCGAGCCGCTCAAAGGCAGTTCTGGCCCGTTTGTTCCTTGCGAGCGCAGCCGCAAGATCTGGTGGAAGGCTGACGTTGCGCTGCGGTTCATACGCGGCCGCCCAACGTCCGTCTGCCTGGGCAGCGGCGACTTCGGCCAGGCCGGCCGCCCGCATGCGTCCGGCATCGATCAGGGCTTGGACGCGCTCCACATTGAGCCTGGACCACGGGCTCCTTGCCCGTCGGGGCGAATAGCGCTGCAGGTAGTAGGGCGTGTCGTGGCTCTTTCGTTGGCTGTCGATCCAGCCATAGCACAGGGCGACATCGAGGGCGTCGCTGGTCGTGACCGATTCCGCGTCGGAGCCCTTCTTGGCGATCAGCAACCAGATGCCGTTCGACGTGTCGTGGTGATCGGCCAACCACGACTCCCACCGTGAGATATCGGCGTAAGCAAGAATTTCGGTGTTGTTGGGCGCTTCCATCCGTGGTCTCACACCAGTGTGAACGCGGCCAGGATCGCGAGTCCAGGCATTGACGAACGGCCCGGGGCGTGCACCGGTGGCGTTCGATGCTGCTGCGAGCCGTTCGCTACGTGTAGAGGGACCATCCTGGCTCCTGCCGACTGGCCGGTCGTACCATGGATCGCCATGCGTCCGATCTTCCGCCTCGCCTTGCGCGGCTTTGGCCTGGCCGCGCTGATGGCGATGACGACCCGGAGTGCCCTGGCACACGGCGTGGCCCCGGAGCCGACCCCGCTCAGCGTGCTCACCACGTGGTCCCCCGATCCCCTGCCATGGGCGGCGGTGCTCGTGACGGCCGGCGGCTACCTGATCGCCGTTCGACACGTGAACGGCAGGCATCCGCGAGTACCGATACCCCGCTGGCGGGTGGCCGCGTGGCTCGCCGGGCTCGTGGCCATTCTCGTCGCGCTGGTGTCAGCCGTCGACGTCTACGCCACGGATCTCCTGACCGTGCACATGGTCCAGCACCTGTTGCTGGCGATGGTGGCACCGCCGCTCCTCGCGCTGGGCGCCCCGGTCACACTCGTCCTGCGGATTGCCAGCCCGCAAATACGGCATCGCCTCGTCCTGCCCGTCCTCCACTCCAGGGTCGTGCGCCTGCTCGCCTCGCCGCTCCTCGCGTGGCCATTCTTCGCGATGGTGATGTGGCTGACGCATTTCAGCCCGCTGTACGAAGCGGCGCTCGAGCATCCGACACTTCACATCGCGGAGCACGTGGTCTATCTCGCGTCCGGCCTGCTCTTCTGGTGGCCGGTGGTCGCCGCAGACCCGATTCCGCGGCGCCTGGGATACGGATCGCGTCTGGCGTATGTCGCGCTACAGATGCCGGTTAACGCGGCCGTCGGGTTGGCGATCTACTTCGCCCCCGCCGTCCTCTACCCCCACTACGCGACGATCGAGCGTTCCTGGGGCCCCAACGCGCTCACCGACCAACAGATCGGCGGCGTCGTCATGTGGGGAGCGGGCGACCTGCTACTCCTCGCCGCGGTCCCGGCGGTCGTTGCCGCATGGATGCGAGCCGACGACCGCAGGAGCCGTCGATCAGATGCCCGATTGCTCGCCTCGCGAGCCGCCGACTCGGCCGGCCGCGCCGACGAGCCCGTGCCTCTCTGACCGCCTAGACGACGTAAAGCGTCGAGAAGAGGAAGATCCAGACCAGGTCGACGAAGTGCCAGTAGTAGCTGATCGCCTCCACTGCGGTGTGGTGCTCGGCCGAGACGAGCCCGAGGCGGGCGCGGTTCGCAACGACCGAGATGAGCGCAACACCGGCGAGGACGTGGGCCCCGTGAAAGCCCGTGAGGATGTAGAACGTCGACCCGAAGGTCCCGGCGTCGAGGCCGAAGCCGTTGGTCGCAAACTCGTAGCCCTGGATCGCGATGAAGACCCCGCCCAGGAGCAGCGTGAGGCCGAGCCAGCGCAGCAGTCGGGATCGGGAGCCAATGCGAGCCGAGCGCACCGCCAGCTGCATCGTCACGCTCGATGAGACGAGCAGGAGCGTATTGAACGCCGGCAGCATCAGCTCTGGCCGCTCCAGCTGGCCCGACGGCGGCCACCCGGGGCTTTCCCCACGAATCACGAAATAGGCCGCGAAGAGCGCACCGAAGAGCATGATCTCCGAGAGGATGGCGAGCTTGACGGCGAGCAGCATGTTGCCCCGCGCGGCGGTCGCTTCCTCGAGGTGTGAGCCGATCGCCGCGTGTGCGCTCACGGTGCCGAGCGCCCCTCCGCGGGCGCTGCACCAAGGCTTCCGTACTGGTACGGGGTGGCGGTGACGGTCGGGATCGTGTCGAAATTCTGGATCGGTGGCGGTGAGGAAACCTGCCATTCCAGGGTCTGGGCGCGCCACGGGTTGAACGCAGCCTGCGGGCCCCGACTCCACGATCGGATCACGTTGAAGACGAAGACTACCGTCGAGAGCGCGATGTTGAACGCGGCAATGCTGACGAACAGGTTCACCGTGCCGAACTCAGGGGGGTAATCCGCCACGCGCCGGCGCATCCCCTCGATCCCCAGCCAGAACATCGGGATGAAGGTCGCGTTGAAGGCGAGCGTGAACCACCAGAAATGGAGCCGGCCCAGCCGCTCGCTGTACATCCTGCCGGTGATCTTGGGGAACCAGTAATAGGTGCCCGCGAAGAGGCCGAAGATCGTTCCGCCGACGATGGTGTAGTGGAAGTGGGCGACCACGAATGCGGTGTCGCTGAGGG
>JALYLB010000144.1 GCA_030774475.1 Chloroflexota bacterium
TGCTGCGCTGGTTGGCCGAGGCGCTCGAGACCTTGGACAGCGAGTACGTCTTGGTGGCGGTCACCCTGCCGAGAGAGTCGAACCGATACCCGGTGGTGCTGCCGGTGCTGAAGTGGATGGAGCGCGCGGGGCTGTAGGCGGTCACGCCCGGCCCGATGGTGGTGAACGTCCAGCTGTAGGCGGTGAGGTGCCTGCCCTGTGCGTCGACGATCGCCGAGCCCAGGCTGGCGCGATACGAGTGCAGCGCGGCGAGTGCGGCCGCGGGCCGCAGGGTCGCGACCCGGGTAGCCGCGTCGTAGCTGACGGAAGCACTCACGGCAGCTCCGTTCGCCAGGTCAGTCAGGGCGAACGTCGCCGCGGAAACGCCGCTGACCGGCTCGCTGAAGGTTGCGGTGACCGCGCTCGATGTCGCGACAATAGAACCGGTGGGCGCATGTGCGGCCACTGATGGCGCGGCGACGGAGGCCGGCGACGGAGGTAGCGCGGAAACGGGCGGCCGTGGCAGATTGAGGTCCGCGTGCCCGCCCGCGAAGGTGCGTGTCGGGTCGCCGGCGAACGCGTAGGTGTAATACGGGTCGCTCGAACGCACCGCCAGCCACTCGCGAAGGCCGGTCACCACGGGATCCGGAGAGTCGGCCGCGACCAGCCCCGTCGGCAGGTGTCCGCTGTAGATGTCGCCGTAGGCCGTAGTCGGGCTGGTGAGCAGCGCGTGGACGAGGGAAGTCGCGCCGTGATCGGTCGCGAAATAGCCGCTGCCGTGGAGGGCGCCGAGCACCGGTCGCGAGTAATACCCAACGCGTTGCAGCGCCTGGGTGGGCGTCGCCTGCGTGGCGCCGGGCTCCGAGGCGCCGGGGGCGTAGCAAGCGCTCGAATAGATCATCACGAAGCCGGCGGCGGGCGCGATCGGGCCTCCCGCGCAATAGGTCTGCTGCACGCTGCCGGCGGTCCGGGTCGCACTGACCAGGGTCGCTTCGCCGCAGTAGGCCATGTTGGTGGACCAGCTATCGCCATCGCCCGTCGGATCGTTGGCGTCAATCCCCGCCACCCGGTTCAGGCCCCAGCCGTCGACCTTCTCGGGGGTCAAGGACGTGTTGTACGGATTGGGGTAGCCGTTGCCGTGGCCCAGGTAGACGATGATGTTCGCGCCGGCGACGGCAGCCTTGACCGCGGCCCAGGTCGCATTCGGCGAGTAGACCTTGACGACGGTCGCGCCATCGGCCGATGCCGCCGCGGCGATCTGGTCGCCTTGGCTGCGGTAGTTGGCGGTCGTGCTGCCGACCGGACCCACGATGATCACCACCTTCGCCGGCGCAACCGTCGCGTGGACGGGGAGTGGCGCCGCGATGGCGCCCGCGAGGGCAAGGAAGGCGGTGATGATGGCGAAGGTCCGGTCGCGCAATGAAGCGTCCTCGAGGCTGACGGGGGGATCGGGGGACGGGCCGCCCCTCGCCCAGGGAAGTGCCCGTCCTGACCCTACCCGCGCTGCCCGCGCGAGCCCATGGCGCAAAGGTCCGCCGGACACGGGTCCTTTGGGGCCAGGACCGTTGGAGAGGAGGTCGAGGGCTAATCCCGCTTGGTGGAGAGGACGACCATCAGGCGCTCGACGCGCTGGACGTCGAGGGCGGGATGCACGAACGCGGTTTGCGTGAGCGCGTTCAGGTCCGGCTGCACCGCCTGGATTGAGCCGATGAGCAGGCCCTTGGGGAAGGCGCTCGACTGTCCCGTGCTCAGGGTCAGGCCGGCGCTGATCACCGTGTCGCCGGGCCGGAGCTTGTCGGTGATCGGCACCTTGACGAAGACGAGCTGGCCGCCGAGCTGTCCCTGGACCTCGCCGAGCGCCCGGCTCTGTTGGTCGATGGCGACCACGGTCGACCGGGTATCGACAACGAAGCGCACCTGTGCGGTGTCGGGGCCGACGTTCACCACGCTGCCCGCGAGGGCCCCCGCCCCCTGCGCCGAGCCGACGACCGGCATCCCGACCTTCACCCCGTCATTGGTCCCCGCGTCGATGCCCACCTCCCACGAGAGGTTCGATGGGTCGCGGGCGATGATCCGAACGGGGAGCAGTTGCATGTCGAGCGACTTGGTCAGGCCCAGCAACTGCCGCAGCTGGACGTTCTCCACCGCACCCTCCGCGAGCGCCGCGATCCGCTGCTGGGCGCCGGCGAGCTGGTTGCGCAGCTGGTCGTTCTCCGACCGCAGCCGGTCGATCTCGCCGATCGTCCCGAACAGGCCGGTGATCCCCTGCCCTACGCCCGCGACCGCGGCGCGCACCGGCTCGAGAGCACGGGCGCTCGCCTGCTGGAGGCTGGAGGCGGGCTGGGTCTGCGAGGCGAGCAGCATGAGCAGCGAGGCGATGGTGAAGCCCGCGAACCAGAGTCCGCTGCGCGACCGACGATAGGGGGAGCCGAGCATTCCTCAGCGACCGATGGCGCCGCTAGCGCGGCGCGCGGGTGAACTGCTCGCTGACGAGGACACGCTCCAGCGCGTCGAGATCCTCGAGGACGCGGGCCGTTCCGCGGACCACGCACGTCAGCGGGTCGTCGGCGATGTGCACCGGCATCTGGGTGGCCTCCGCGACCCGCTTGTCGAGGCCCGCCAGCAGCGCCCCACCACCGGCGAGTACGATCCCCTGGTCCATGATGTCGGCCACCAGCTCGGGCGGCGTCTCCTCGATCGTCTCCTTGATCGCCTCGATGATCTGCGCCACCGATGGCTCGAGCGCTTCGCGGATCTGGTCGCCGCCCACCTCGATGCTGCGCGGCAGCCCGGTGAGCAGGTCGCGGCCGCGGAAGGTGACCGTCCGCTGGTTGGCGATCGGGTAGGCCGAACCGACCGCGATCTTGATCTCTTCCGCGGTCCGCTCGCCCATCAGCAGGTTGTACTCGCGGCGGGCGAAGCTGACGATGTCGGCGTCCATCTCGTCCCCGCCGATCCGGATCGATCGACTGACCACGATCCCGCCCAGGCTGATGACCGCGACCTCGGTGGTCCCGCCGCCGATGTCGACGATCAGCGACCCAGACGGTTCGGAGACCGGCAGTCCCGCCCCGATGGCGGCCGCCATCGGCTCCTCGATGAGTCGCGCCCAGCGAGCGCCGGCATTGATCGTCGCGTCGCGCACGGCGCGCTTCTCGACCTCGGTGACCCCGGAGGGGATGCCCACCAGCACGCGCGGCCTGGGGATGCGTGCGTAGCGGTCGTGCACCTTCTGGATGAAGTAGCGAATCATCTGCTCGGTGACGTCGAAGTCGCTGATCACCCCGTCGCGCAAGGGCCGGATGGCGACGATGTTGGCGGGGGTGCGTCCGACCATCCGCTTGGCCTCCGCGCCGATGGCGAGGACCCGCTTGGTGCGGGTGTCCATGGCGACCACGCTCGGCTCGCTGATGACGATTCCCCGGTGGCGCACGGTGACCAGGGTGTTCGCCGTTCCAAGATCGATCCCCACGTCGTGGGAGAGCAGGCCCAGCAGGCCGTCGAAGATGCCCAAGGTGCCTCCGGGAGTCTCGCGTAGGTCTCGCCTAGGTCTGGCGTGCAGCGGGCCGCTCCTGGGCCGCCGCGGTGCCGGGAAAGGATGCCCGATCCGGTGCCCACGGGCAATCTGCCGTCCGGCATGAACCCTAGCACGCAGGTGAGTCCGATTCGCGCGGGGAATGGCGCGGGGCTAAGGTGTACCGATGGCGCGACCGACCGCGACCCGCGGCGACACACGAACCAAGGCCCGCCAGCTCGCCCCGCCGGATGCGGACCGCGAGCGCCTCCTGCGCGGCGAGCATCACGATCCGCACGCGGTGCTCGGGGTACACCCAACTCCGGGTGGCGCGATCGTCAGGGCGCTGCACCCTGACGCCACCTCGGTCACCCTGCTGCCAGGCGTCGGCGCGCCGATTCCCATGACCGACCTGGGCGATGGACTGTGGGCAGTGGACTGGCCGGGAGCCACCCCGCCGTTCGCCTATCGCCTGCGCTTCACGTTCGCGGACGGGAATGACTGGGAGCGAGACGACCCCTACCGGTTTGCCCCGACCACCGGGCAGCTCGACCTGCACCTCATCGGCGAGGGGACCCACGAGCGGCTGTACGACGTGCTCGGAGCGCACCCGCGGACCCACGAGGGCACGGCCGGGGTGGCGTTCGCCGTCTGGGCGCCGAACGCACGCAGCGTTCGGGTGGTGGGTGACTTCGACCGCTGGGACGGTCGCCTCTTCCCGATGCGGAGCATGGGCGGGTCCGGCGTGTGGGAGCTGTTCGTGCCCGGCATCGAGTCCGGGGAGCTGTACAAGTACGAGGTCGTCGGCCGGGATGGCGCGGTCAAGCTGAAGGCCGATCCCCTCTCGTTCTCCATGCAGGTCCGCCCGGAGACCGCCTCCCGGGTCTGGGACACGACCGCGTTTGCATGGACCGACGGCCTGTGGATGGCCGAGCGCGCCACCCGCGATCATTACCGGTCGCCGATGGCGATCTACGAGGTCCACCTCGGCTCGTGGATGCACAACCCCGACGGCTCGTGGCTCGGCTACCGCCTGGCTGCACAGAAGCTGGCGGCGCACTGCGAGCGCTTCGGGTTCACCCACATCGAGTTCCTGCCGCTCGCGGAGCATCCGTTCGACGGCTCGTGGGGCTACCAGGTCACCGGCTACTACGCCCCGACGGCGCGCTTCGGGTCACCCGACGACTTCGCCGCCATGGTCGATGCCCTGCACAACGCGGGGATCGGGGTCATCCTCGACTGGGTCCCTGCCCATTTCCCGGCGGACGACTTCGCGCTGCGCCGCTTCGACGGCACCCCGATGTACGAGCACCCGGACCCGCGCCGCGGGCGGCACCCCGATTGGGGGACCCTGATCTTCGATTACGGACGGCCGGAGGTCCGCAACTTCCTCGTCGCCAATGCCCTCTTCTGGCTCGACCGCTATCACATCGACGGGCTGCGGGTCGATGCCGTGGCATCGATGCTCTACCTCGACTACTCGCGCAAGGCCGGCCAGTGGCTGCCGAACCAGTTCGGCGGCAACGAGAACCTCGAGGCGATCGCTTTCCTCCGCGAAGTCAACGAGCGCGCCTATCGCCTCTTCCCCGGGACCGTGACCATCGCCGAGGAATCGACCGCCTTCCCCGGCGTCTCGCGCCCAACCTACCTGGGCGGTCTTGGCTTCGGCTTCAAATGGGATATGGGCTGGATGCACGACACGCTCGACTACTTCAGCCACGAACCCGTCCATCGACGCTTCCATCACGATCGGCTCACCTTCCGGGGCCTCTACATGCACACCGAGCACTACGTCCTGCCGCTCTCCCATGACGAGGTCGTCCATGGCAAGGGGTCCCTGCTGGGCAAGATGCCGGGCGACGAGTGGCGGCGCTTCGCCAACCTGCGCTGCCTGCTCGCCAACCAGTACACACAGCCCGGTCGCAAGCTGCTCTTCATGGGGACCGAGCTGGCGCAGGCCTCCGAATGGAGCCACGACTCGGAGCTGCCGTGGGATTCGGCCAAGGAGCCGATGCGAGCCGCCTTCGGCCGCTACCTGGCCGACCTCGGTGCGCTCTATCGCTCGACGCCAGCGCTGTGGGCCGCCGACGAGGACGAAGCCGGCTTCGCCTGGATCGATGCTGGGGACGTCGAGTCATCGGTCGTCTCATACCTGCGTCGGGCGGGCGACGAGGTGGTGGCGGTGATCCAGAACCTCACCCCGGTGCCGCGTTCCACCTATCGCCTGGGCCTGCCGTCCGGCGGCCGCTGGGTCGAGGCCCTCAACTCCGACTCGGAGTACTACGGCGGCTCGAACCTCGGGAACCTCGGCGGCCTGGTCGCGGACGAGACGCCATATCACGGCCATCCATACTCGGTCTCGCTGACCCTCCCGCCCCTCGCGACGCTGATCCTCAAGCCAGCGAAATAGCGGGGCGCCGCTCCGCTGCCACGTTCCGTGGAGCGGAATATCTGTCGGCTGAGGCCGCAGATCGGGGCTTCAGCCCACGATCGTTCCGCGGTACGGAACATCTGACGGTTTGCGCGGCATTCCGACTCTGCCAACAAATGGATATTCCGCGAGGCGGAAAGCCCCGCTCGTGCCGTCAGGCGCGAATCAGGGCGGCTGCGAGCTCCGCGACAAAGGGGTCGCGCTCGAGCTCTTCGAGGGGCCGCGGCAGGGCGAGCGACCAGTTGGCGCGCTGCTGGCGATCGGTGCCCGGTACGTTCGGCCGCTCGGTGACCAGGGATGCGTCCTCGAGGGTTGCTGCGACCAGGCATGACGGCGAGGCGGCGAGCGCTCGGTGGACCGCCACGACCGCCTCCGGGAGGGCGCTGTCAGCCGAAACGCGGCCGGCCCGGGCGATCTGAGCGCGAAGGCCGGCGAGCTGATCGGCATCGGCTCGGACGCCGGCACGGCGCAGGTCGTCGAGGTCGGACCCATTCCAGGCACCCGCGATGGTCGGCAGGTCGTGGGTGGTCACCGCGGCCAGCGCGTGACGCGGGTAGCGCCGGGGCGGACGATGCTCGAAGAGGGCCAGCCGGGTGGACAGCACGCGCCGGGCGGCCAGGGTGCGCCGCACGCCGCGCTCCACCGTCCCGAGGTCCTCCCCAATCACCAGTGCAGCGGCCCGCGTAGCCTCGATGGCCAGCACGGCCAGCAGCTCGTCGACCGGGTAGCGCACGTAGGCGCCGTCCGCGGGGCCAACACCAGCCGGCACCCACCACAGCCGGAAGAGGCCCAGGATGTGGTCGATCCGCAACCCGCCGGCGTGCCGCAGCGTCGCACGCACCGTCTCGACGAACGGGCCCAGGCCGGCCTCGCGCAGCCGATGCGGGATGAACGGCGGCAGTCCCCAGTCCTGGCCAACGGTGTTGAAGATGTCCGGTGGCGCGCCAATGGTGGTGTCCGCGGCGAGCACCTCCTGCCACTCCCAGGCGTCGAATCCGGCCGGGTCGAAGCCGACCGGCAGGTCGGCGACCAGGCGTGGCCCCGCCGACGCGGCACTCGCCAGCTGCTCGTCGAGGAGCCACTGGACCCACATGTGGAACGCAACGCGATCCTCGTGCACGCGTGCGAATCGGGCGACCTCGCTCGAACCCGGCCGCCGCAACGGCTCCGGCCAGGTGCGCCAATCCGCCGCAAGCTCCTCTGTCAGGGTTACGAATGTCGCCCAGGTCCGAAGGGAGGGACCAACGAGTGCCTCGTACGCCTCCAGCCGCTCCGCGATCCCGGGTCTGTGCCGGGCACCGGAATGCCAGATGGCATCGAGCGCCGCGCCCTTGAGACGCAGCACGTGGCCGCGGTCGATCAGGCGCTCAGGGTTCAGCGCGCGACCCTCGGCGGCCAAGCGACTGACCTCCGCCGCGTCATGCGCACCGGGGACCTCCTCGATGCGCAGCAGCAGCGGATCTCGGAAGCGGCGAGTCGAAGGGAAGTAGGGGCTCGGCTCCGGATCCGGACCCGGGTTCGGGGCGCCGGTCGGACTGATGAGCAGGGCGCCCGCGGCGCCCTTCTCGGCCCAGCTGCCCAGCAGCCGAAGATCGCCCAGGTCGCCGATCCCCCAGCTGGCCCGCGACCGCGCCGCGTACAGCTGCACGGCCCAGCCCCAGGCTCGATACCCCTCCGGCAGTGGGCAACGCGCGGGCGCGGCCAAGACCAGTCGCTCCCCTGGACCGGTGATGAGGCGGTGGTAGCCGAAGGGCAGGTCGCGTGGCAGTCGCCCGACCATCCCCAGCTGCGTCCCGTCCTCGAGGACGAGCTCACCCGGTTCGGCGAGCCGCTGACCGGCGCGGGCCAGCAGGATGGGGTCGCGCCGAGAGCGCCGGTCACGCGCCGAGAGCCGCATCGCGGCCCGCACGGCGTCGCGCGTCGAGGCGGAGATCACTCGCTCCACGCCGAATGCGTCGGTCCACACCGGCAGGACGGCGTCCGCCGGCCGCCCCGGAAAAGTCATCGGTGCGGCTGGCGGAGAAGCACTGTCGAGTACTCCCCGACCCGCAGCGTCGTTCCCCCGGCGAAGGTCGGTGCTGCGCCCGCAGCCACCGGCGAACTGTTGGCTGTGTCGAGCAGCACCTCCCAGCGGGCCCCGCGGTCGGACGGAAGCCGGAACTCCAGTGCTGCCTCGCCGGCGTTGAGCACCAGCAGAAGGGTGTCGTCGACGATCGGCTCACCCTGCTCATTCGGCTCGCTGATCGCATCGCCCGCGAGGCGCAGCCCGAGGGTGGGCACTCCTTCGGCCTGCCACTCCTCGTCGGTCATCTCTGCGCCCGACGGGCCATACCAGGTGAGGTCCTTGATCGTCGAGCCACGAATCCGACGCCCCTGCAGGAATCGGCGCCGGCGCAGGACCGGATGTGCCGCTGCAATGCTGGCCAGGTCGGCGGTGTAGGCGATCAGCGCCTTGCGCTCCGGGTCCAGGGCCCAGTCATGCCAGCTCGTCTCGTTGTCCTGGCAGTACGCGTTGTTGTTGCCTCCCTGGCTGCGGCCCAGCTCATCGCCGCCCAGCAGCATCGGGACGCCCTGGCTGAGGAGCAGGGTGGCGAGGAAGTTGCGCACCTGACGCGCCCGCGCGGCCCGAATCGCAGGATCATCGGTGTCACCCTCGACCCCAAAATTCATGCTCTCGTTGTCATCGGTCCCGTCGCGGTTGCGCTCGCCGTTCGCCTCGTTGTGCTTCTGCTCGTAGCTCACCAGGTCGTGCAGCGTGAACCCGTCGTGGGCGGTGACGAAATTGATGGAGGCGTGGGGCTGGCGGCCGTCATCGGCGTACAGGTCGGAGCTGCCGCTGAGCCGATAGGCCAGCTCCGCGGCCTGGCCGCCGATCCCCTTCCAGAAGCGCCGGACCGAGTCGCGGTAGCGGGCGTTCCACTCGCTCCAGCCCGGTGGGAAGTTGCCCACCTGGTAGCCCCCCTCGCCCAGGTCCCACGGCTCGGCGATGAGCTTGACGCGGCTGATGACCGGGTCCTGGCCGATGATGTCGAAAAAGCTGCCGAGCCGATCGACGTCGGCGAGCTCGCGGGCGAGAGCCGAGGCGAGGTCGAAGCGAAAGCCGTCGACGTGCATCTCGGTGATCCAGTAGCGCAGGCTGTCCATGATCAGCTGCAGGACCCGCGGGTGCACCGCGTTGAGCGTGTTGCCGGTCCCGGTGTAGTCCAGGTAGCGGCGGGCATCGCCCTCGCGCAGCCGGTAGTAGGACGCGTTGTCGATCCCCCGGAAGGAGAGCGTGGGCCCACGCTCATCGCCCTCCCCGGTGTGGTTGTAGACCACGTCGAGGATGACCTCCATGCCGGCCACATGGAGGGCGCGGACCATCTCGCGGAACTCCCGCACGGGGTCGCCGCCCGGGGTCGCGAAGCGGGTATCGGGCGCAAAGAAGCCAATGCTGTTGTAGCCCCAGTAGTTCGTCAGGCCGCGGTCCGCGAGGAAGCGGTTGGTCACGTGATGATGGACCGGCATGACCTCGACCGCGGTCACCCCGAGCCGGCGGAGATGGTCGAGCGCCGGCGGTGACGCGAGCCCCAGGTAGGTCCCTCGCAGCTCCGCTGGAACGGCCGGGTGGCGGACCGTGAAGCCTTTGACGTGGACCTCGTAGATGAGCGTCCGCTCGAACGGGATGCGCGGAGGCGCGTCGTTGCCCCAGTCGAAGGCGGGGTCAACGACCACGCACTTGGGCAGGTCGGCGCCAGAGTCGCGCTCGTCGAAGGCCAGGTCACCCTGCGGGTCGCCGAGGGGGTAGCCGAAGAGCCGGTCGGTCACGCGGATGGTGCCGTCGATCCAGCGCGCGTACGGGTCGAGCAGCAGCTTGCGCGGGTTGAACCGATGGCCCGCCTGTGGCTCGAACGCCCCGTCGACGCGCAGGCCGTAGCGCTGTCCCGGACGCAGGTCCGGGAAATAGCCGTGCCACACGAACTCAGTGCGGTCCGGCAGGTGGACGCGCCGCTTGCTGCTGCCGTCGGCATCAAAGAGACAGAGCTCGACCGCGGTCGCGTGCTCGCTGAAGACGGCCAGGTTGACCCCGTTGCCGTCCCAGGTCGCGCCGAGCGGGTGGGGCGAACCGCGCCAGACCCTCACCTCGCCCGCGCCCCGCCGATCATCGGGCGAAGAGTAGCGCGAGCGCCCGCGGACCCGCCGCCGCCCCGTTCCGGCTGCGGGAATCCACGTGGTGGGTGAGCGGCGACCCGGCGCCTCGTCGCCAAGAGCTTGGCCTCCGTTCATGGATGAAGCGGGTGAGCCATAGCCCGAGGCCGGAGCTCAGCCCATTCCTCACCCTTGCGGCGCATGAATCGCACCTGAGAGCGGTCGGCAGGTCGGCTCCGCCTCCGCTCACCCCATCGGTGCATAAGCTGACCCTCAGGTGAGCCTTAGGTGAGCCTCAGAGGAGGCGGGCGAGGGCCTCGAGCGGGAGCCACGTCCAATCCGGGCGGTTGGCCGCCTCGTAGGACACCTCGTAGCAAGCCTTCTCGAGCTCGAAGGCCTCGAGCAGGTCGTCGTCCGGCGGCGCGGGTGCGTCGGCCGCGTACGCGCGCAGGAGGGCCTCGCGCGCGAGCGCGAGCCAGCCATCGGCGTCGAAGCCGTTCCCGTTCCCGTCCCCGCGCTCGCGCTCGACGGTGCGCGCCGCGTAGTCGAGCGATCGGAGCATGCCGGCGACGTCGCGTTCGGGTGGCGCCGGGGCGCGGCGCTCGGCCAACGGGCGCGCCGGTTCCCCCTCGAAGTCGATCACCGCGTAGCCATCCGCGATGCAGAGGAGCTGCCCGAGGTGGTAGTCGCCGTGAATCCGGGTGACCCTGGCCTCCACGGCCGCCGCGAGGGAGCGCTCCATCCGCGCCCGAATCCCTGGCATCAGCTCAGCCAGCCTGGTAGCGTCCGAGCCGGTCACCGCCTGTTCGGCCCGGTCCGCCTGGCGCTTCGCGTTGGCCAGCCATTCCCGACGCTCGGCTGGATCCGCCATGCGTACCGGGAAGAGGAGATCGTGCGGGCGCGCCGCCAGGTCTCCGTGCAGTCGCGCGGTGACCGAGCCGATGCGCGAGGCGGCCTTCAGCCCGGCATCCGGCCCGCCGTCGGCGCCCGACAGCATCGCGACCACCTGGGCCCACGCGTCACCCATTGTCTCGAGGCGCTCCTGCAGCAGGGCCGCCGCCGCCGACTCGGTGGCGATATAGCGCATCGACCCGGCCATGCGCGGGACGACCCGCGAGCCGACCGATTCGAGGAAGGTCCCCACCTCGAGCTCAGGATTTTCGCCGGCCTGCAGGCGGCGGTAGAGCTTGAGGATGAGCCGATCGCCGATGGCGACCGATGTGTTCGTCTGCTGGACGCCCAGTCGCCGCTCCGCCAGCGCGGCGAGCTCCTCGACTCCGCCGGGGAGGAGCGCGGGGGCCGTCGGGGAGGTTTCACCACGGAACGACCCCGCCTCGCCATCGAGGACGGCGTGCTCAATGAGTGCCGCAGCCAGGGCGCGCCATGTCCCGTCGCCGTCCCGCGGCTCGTGCAGCCGGCCGCCAGCTGCGTCGGCCACCGCGGGGACCAGGTACCGGTTCGGCGCCCCCTTCTCGAACGTCGCCTCCACGATGAGCAGCCAGCCTGGCGCGCCAGCGGTTGGCAGCGGCGCGGCATCGGCCAGGGCAAGGGCGCGCAGTTGGCGGTCGTTGGCCCCGTACCAGCGCTGTTCCGTCAGCCAGCCCGGGTCGAGCAGGCGGGCGGCATCGGCTACGAGGTCAGCTCGAACCACAGGAAGTCGTGCGGTCCCAGGGTGAGCAGGTAGGGAAGCTCGCCGATGCGCGGGAAGTGGACCCGCCCGATCAGCTCGACGGGGATGCGCCCCTCGAACTGGCGCAGGTCGAGCTCGACGTACTGGGCGAAGCGCGACAGGTTTGCCACGCAGAGGAGCGTCACCCCCTCGTGCTCGCGGAGGTAGGCGAGGACCCGCCGATTCTCCGGGCGCAGGAAGGTCTGGGAGCCGCGGCCGAAGACCGGGTACGACTTGCGGACCCGGATGATGCGCTTCATCCAGTTCAGCAGCGAGCCAGGGATCCGCTGCTGGGCCTCCACGTTCACCGCCTGGTACCCGTAGACCGGGTCGGCCACCAGCGGCGCGTAGAGCGCGTGAACGTCAGCGCGGGAAAAGCCCGAGTTGCGGTCGCCGTTCCACTGCATGGGAGTGCGTACCCCATTCCGGTCGCCCAGGTGGACGTTGTCGCCCATTCCGATCTCGTCGCCGTAGTAGATGATCGGAGTCCCGTGCAGGGAGAGGAGCAGCGAGGTGAGGAGCTCGATCCTGCGCCGGCTGTTGTCGACGAGTGGTGCGAGGCGGCGCCGGATCCCCAGGTTGATCCGCATCCGCGGATCGATGGCGTACTCGTTCCACATGTAGTCGCGCTCGTCGTCGCTCACCATCTCGAGTGTCAGCTCGTCATGGTTCCGCAGGAAGAGCGCCCACTGGCAGGCGTCCGGGATCGCCGGCGTCTGCTCCATGATGTCGATGATCGGCCAGGAGTCCTCCTTGCGGAGCGCGATCCAGATTCGCGGCATGACCGGGAAGTGGAACGCCATGTGGCACTCGTCTCCGTCGCCGAAGTAGGGGCGCACATCGGACGGCCACTGGTTCGCCTCGGCGAGGAGCATGCGCCCCGGGTAGCGCTCGTCCATGGCCGCGCGCAGCCGGCGCAGGATGTCGTGCGTCTCCGGCAGGTTCTCGCAGATCGTCCCCTCGCGCTCGACGAGGTACGGCACCGCATCGAGACGCAGCCCGTCGACCCCAATGTCGAGCCAGAAGCGCATGACCCGCTGGATCGCCCGGAACACCTGCGGGTTGTCCCAGTTCAGGTCCGGCTGGTGGCTGAAGAACCGGTGCCAGTAGTAGGCGCGCCGTTCGTTGTCCCAGGCCCAGTTGCTCCCCTCGGTGTCGGTGAAGATGATCCGCGCGTCGCGGTAGCGCTGATCGGTCTCCGACCAGACGTACCAGTCGCGCTTGGGGCCGGTCCCGTTGAGGCGGGACTCGACGAACCAGGGGTGCTGGTCGCTGGTGTGGTTCACGACGAGCTCGGTGATCACCTTCAGGCCGCGGCGATGAGCCTCGCGGACGAAGGTCCGGAACTGGCGCAGGGTGCCGTAGGCAGGGTGGACGGCGTAGTAGTCGGCGATGTCGTAGCCGTCGTCGCGCAACGGCGAGGGATAGAACGGGAGCAGCCAGACGGCCGTGACACCCAGGTCGGCGATGTAGTCGAGCTTCTCGACGAGCCCCGCGAAGTCGCCGCTGCCGTCCCCGTTCGAGTCGAGGAAGGCTTTGACGTGCATCTCGTAGATGATCGCGTCCTTGTACCAGTCCGCCGGCTGCGCGGCGGTCGGCGCGACCTGGTCGATGGGAGTGGGCGCCGGCTGCACCTCGGCGGTCGTCATCGGGCGGAGATGGTGAAGATCTGGAACGGCTGCTCGGGGGTGAGCTGGACGACCAGGTCGGCGCCGCGCTCGGTGCGCTGCCTCCCGGTCAACAGGTCGGTGACCCGGTACGGGTCCTGCCAGCCGATGCCGATCGCCGGCAGGTCGGGGTGCAGGAGTCCCTGCTCGGGCACGCGCGGGTCGACGTTGACCGCCACGTAGACCGGGTCGCGCCACAGGTACGGGAACCCGGTCAGCGGATCGAGCTCGCCCGCGGGGAGCGCCTTCCGGTAGAAGAGGGTCCGCTGTCCGCTGGCGTTCTCGAAGCGCAGGTGCTCGTAGCTGCGCAGGGCGGCATGGCTGCGTCGCAGCCGGTTCAGGGTGGTGATCAAGTCCTTGATATTGCCCGCCGCATCCCACTCGCGCACGCGGATCTCGAATTTCTCGCTGTGGTCGTACTCCTCGCGATCGTCGAGGCGCGCGGCCTCGCAGAGCTCGAAGCCGGAGTAGATCCCCCACGAGGTCGAGAGGGTCGCGGCAAGCACGGCCCGCGCCATGAACGTGGGACGCCCGTGGTCCAGGTGATGGGGGTTGATGTCGGGCGTGTTGGTGAACAGGTTGCCGCGAAAGTACTCGCGCATCTCGGTCTGGGTCAGCTCGGTGAAGTACGCGCGCAGCTCCCCGGCCGCCTCGCGCCAGGTGAAGTAGGTGTACGACTGGCTGAAGCCGACCTTGGCCAGCTCCCGCATCATCGCCGGGCGGGTGAACGCCTCGGAGAGGAAGACGACGTCCGGATGGGCGCGCTGCACCTCGCCGATCAGCCAGTCCCAGAACGGGATCGGCTTGGTGTGCGGGTTGTCGACGCGGAAGATGCGCACCCCGCGCTCGACCCAGACGAGCACCACGCGCAGCCACTCCCGCCAGAGCGCCTCGCGGGCCGACGCGTCGGGTCCGTAGAAGTCGAACGGGTAGATGTCCTGGTACTGCTTCGGTGGGTTCTCCGCGTACTTGATGCTGCCGTCCGGCGCATGGCGGAACCACTCGGGATGCGTCTTCACCCACGGGTGATCGGGGGCCGCGTTGAGGGCGAGGTCGAGCGCCAGCTCCATCCCGTTGGCCTCGACCGTTCGCCGGAAGTGCTCGAACTCGGCGAGGCCGCCGAGCTCCGGCGCGACCTCGGTATGGCCGCCATCGGCTGAGCCGATGGCCCACGGCGAACCCGGGTCTCCGGCCCGTGCCAGGAGTGCGTTGTTGCGGCCCTTGCGGTTGATCCGACCGATCGGATGCACGGGCGGAAGGTAGACGACGTCGAAGCCCATGGCGGCGATCTGGGGCAGGCGCCACTCCGCCCCCCGAAGGGTCGTGGCTACCCCCATGCGCCGGCCCTGCGAGCGCGGGAAGAGCTCATACCAGGCACCTAGCCGCGCCCGCTCGCGATCGACGATCAGCGGAAGCTCGAGGTCGTAGCGGGTCGCCCAGCTGCGATCCGGATGACGCCGCACCGCGGCAAACAGCTCCTCTTCTGCGAGGGCTGCGGCGGCCGTCGGCTCGCTGCGTGCCCGGCGATGGCGAGCCAGCGCAAGGCGCATGGCCATCGCGTCCGCTTCCGCGCCGGCCGCATCGGCGCGGGCGAGCGCCGCATGAAGCAGGAGCCGACCCTCCGCCAGCTCGGTCGCCACCCCAACGCCGGCCGAGACCTTCTTCTGCAGACCGTCGCGCCAGGACCCCCACGCGTCGCGCCAGGCCTCGATGCTGTACCGATGCCGCCCCAGCGCGGCGAGCTCGCTTGTCCCCGACCAGCGGTCGTTTTCGACTCGGCGCATCGGGACCTCGCGCCAACGGGCCTCTCCCTCCGCCCGCAGGAGCAGTACCGCGTCGAGCAGGTCGTGGCCGTCGGCAAAGATGTCCGCGGTCACCAGCAGGCCCTCCCCGACCACCCGCTTGACCGGATGGCGGCCCCCGTCGAGCTCCGGCACGACCCGCTCGATGACGATCGTGCGGCGCGTGCCCAGCGCCCCGGGCCCAGCCTCGCCGGGGACGGTCGCTGGCTGGGGGATGAGCGCCGCCCGCTCCGCGACGCGGCGCACGCTGGTCCGAGTGGTGGTCATCTACCCTCAAACCCTACCGCATCGACCACCGCTCTCCCAACGCCGCGTAGCGTGACCGGCCGGAACGCGCGCAACCGGTTCCGGATGAGTTGGGTAGTGTGTCAAGCGCCATGACCGATTCCCGAGGGCTCTCCGTCGCAGTTCGCGCTGCGCTCCTTGGCCTGGCCACGATCCTGGCCTCGTGCGGCGGAACGCCGTCGCCAACCGGCAGCGGAGCAGCGAGCGGCACAGCGCCCGAAGGCTCGCCGTCCGCGTCTGCCCAGGCGGGCCGGTCGCCGGGAAGCCCGTCCAGCCCCGCGGCGAGGGGCCCGGACCACGTGACCCTCGTGGCGCTGGCCTCTGGTCTGGCGAGCCCCATCGGGATCACCAACGCCGGGGACGGCAGCGGGCGGCTGTTCGTCAACGAGCAGGCCGGCGTGGTGCGGGTGGTTGGCCCGGGCGGAAGTGTTCGCAAGGAGCCGTTCCTCGACATCCGCGACCGTGTCCTCTCCGGCGGAGAGCGGGGCCTGCTCGGACTCGCCTTCCACCCTGGCTTCCCGGAGTCGAGGCGGATCTACGTCGACTACACCCGCCAGCCGGACGGGGCAACGGTCATCAGCGAATTCCGGGCCACCTCCGAGCGCGTCGACCCCGCCGCCGAGCGGGTCGTGCTGGTGATCCCCCAACCGTTCGCGAACCACAACGGCGGGCAGCTCGCCTTCGGGCCGGACGGCGACCTGTACGTCGGCATGGGTGACGGCGGCTCCGGCGGCGATCCGCAGCGCAACGGCCAGAACACGCGTGCCCTGCTCGGCAAGATCCTGCGCATCGACGTGGACATCCCGCCCGCCCGCGGCATGGGATACGCCATTCCAGCCGACAACCCGTTCGCCGCTTGGGGCGTCCGGCCCGGCCAGGGGGCACCCGAGGTGTGGGCCTACGGGCTGCGCAATCCCTGGCGCTTCAGCTTCGACTCGCGCAACGGCGACCTGTACATCGGCGACGTTGGGCAAGGGGCGTGGGAGGAGATCGACCGCCAGCCGGGCGACTCTCGCGGCGGCGAGAACTACGGCTGGAACGTGATGGAGGGGCGACACTGTTACGGCGCCGACAGCTGCGACCAGCAGCCCTACGTCAAGCCCATCGCCGAGTACGGCCACGACGCGGGCTGCGCGGTGACCGGCGGCGACGTCTACCGCGGCACCCGGCAACCGGTCCTGGTGGGGACCTACCTCTTCGGGGACTATTGCTCCGGCACGATCTTCAGCCTCCAGGTCGATGGCGGGACGATCACCCCCAAACCGCTGCTGTCCAGCGGCAAGCAGATCAGCACCTTTGGGCTCGGTGAGGACGGCGAGGTCTACCTGGCCGATGTCGGTGGCGGGGGCATCTACCGAGTCGTCGCAGGCTGACCGTTGATCCGGCAGAGGTGGTAGCTGCCGGCGATGACCGCCCCGTTGGCCAGGACCAGTTCGTCACCCTCGCGCGCCACCACGGCATGGCTCCGATCGCGCACCTCGAGGGGTGTTCCCGCGGCCGCGCTCCAGCCATAGGGCCAGACGATCGGCCCGAACTCGTCGCCGCCATCGGCTCGGACCAGGCGCAGGCGCGCCACCGGGCCGCTGCGGTCGACCTGGAGGCGCACCCGCACCTCACCCACGACCTCCACGCATGCGCCCGCCTCTGCGGCGAGGCTGAGCTCGGTCGGCAGCTCGACCCCGGCGGTCGGGGCGGCGGTCGCGGCCCAGACTCTGCCCGCGCGGCCGAGGGTGCCCACCGCGAGCAACCGGCCACCCTGGGGAAGTGTCGCGGTCAGGCGCACGCCACGCATCAGCGTCGAGCGACTGGCCCGCATCCAGCTCCCGCCGTCGCGGCTTACGAGCGTGCGCTGCGGGGGGTCCCCGCAGCACGAGGTGAAGGCGAGCACGAAGGTCGCGTGGTCGAAGCCAAAGACGGCCCGCGATGAGCCGGTGTCCCCGGGCAGCTCGGTGAGCTGGCCGGGGCCGAAGAGGGTCGATTGCCAGGTGCTGCCGTCGCTCGATCGCCAGATGCCGATGCCGCCGGCCGCATCGTCGAAGCCGGACGCATACCAGGCGCCATCGGCTCCGGCGCCAATGGCGTCGAATCCCATGGTCTTTGGCAGGTTGGCGGCAGGGATGCGGCGCCAGCTGACTCCATCATCGGAGACCACGGCCGAGGCCCCAACGCCGCCACTAGGCTGCAGGTCGAGGCCGGCCGCGAGGATTTGACCCGACGGTCGGACGGCCAACCCGCTGAGCTCCTCCCCGGTGGCGATCGTCGACTCCCAGGCGAGTCGCCAGCTCGTGCCATTGGCGGTGGTCCAGATAGCGGAGCGATGGGTCGCGAGGCGCTCCCCAAGGGCCACGAAGCCGGGCCCGCCGGCGACCACCTGCCCGATCCTCGCCCCGCTCGGGGTGACGGCGGTCCAGGCGCGAGCATCGGGAGAGCGGAGGACGACCGTTGACTGCGCCGTGGATGCCACCACGAGCAGCTGGTGCCCGTCAGAGGCGACGTCGAGCGGGACCGCCTGCCCGAGGCCGCTCGCGTCGCCGAGCCGCCAGGCGACGCCGTCCGGCGAGACCCAGATGGCGGGGTGGATGGGGCCGGTGGCGCCGGTCTCGGTCAGGAAGCCATCAACGATCTCCCCGAGCGCCACATAGCCCTCGCCCGGTGCGGCGGCAAGGCCGTTGGCCACCACGGTCTGGGCTCCGGCTTGGGCGCGTGGCGTCCCGGGCAGGATCGCGACCGCCCGCCAGGTGAGGTCGATGCCCGCTTCCGCGATGACGCGCGGGGTGGGTGCCGCGGTCGCGGTGGCGGTGGGATGCGGGACGGATGACCCGGACGAGGCCGGGGGCGAGCTGGTCGCGAGCGCGGTTGCCGGCGAGCTTCCCGAGGCCGTGACCCCTCCGGGCGGTAGGCCGGAGCCGCGCGGGCTGAGCAGCAGGCTCGCGCTGATCACGAGCACGCCGCCGATGATCAGCACCGCGGCGAGCGCCAGCGGAGCGCGCTCGCGCCAGGACCGCAATGCCCGGTGAGGATCCGAGGGCGCATTCGTGGTCAGGGGGCAGCCTCCTCCCACACCGCCGCCGACCGCCTTCCCATGGGCGGCCCCGGCGCTGGTTGCCCATCATGCACGGCCCCCTCAGGCGTTCGTCAAGGGTTCATGCAATCGCTCCCATGCTGCGCAGCGATACCCACCGGCCATGCCCGATGACCAGGTGATCGAGCAGCTCGATGTCGAGCAGCCTTCCGGCCTGGGCGAGCTCACCGGTGATACGGAGGTCCTCCACCGATGGGCTTGGGTCGCCGCTCGGGTGGTTGTGGACGACCACGATCGCCGCCCCGTGGCGGCGGACCGCGTCGTGGAACACCTCGCCCACGCGTACCGGCGAGCCGGCGAGGCTCCCGACGTACACCGTCAGGAGGCCGATGACCGTGTTCTTGGTGTTCAGGATCGCCACCCGCAGCTCCTCGCGCTCGAGGCGGCCCATCTCCGCCATGAGTCGCTCTGCAAGGTCGCCGGGCGTTCGTACCCTCCAGCTCCGGTCGGGGACCGCGGCCTGTCCGCGCCGCGCGATCTCCACGGCTGCGACGAGCGCCGCGGCGCGCGACGGCGAGAGGCCGGCCAGCACGAGCTCCGGCACCGAGGCGGTGAGGATCCCGCGCGCACCGCCCATCCGCTCGATCAAGGTGGCCGCGGCGGGCAGGCGGCATCCGGTGGCCAGGGCAAGCAGCTCCGCCTCGCCGCAGGCGCCAGGCCCGAGCCGTGAGAGCGCACCCAGAGCCCGAAGCCGCGAATACCGAACAGATTCGCCCTCCCTGCGCAGCGGCATCGCCATCCGGCGAGTCTGCCGCGACGAGGGCTACCGGGCGCTTATCGGGGCGTTACCGGCGAGCGCGCCTCATTGCAAACCGGCGAACAGGACGACCAGGGTCGCCAGGTTGAAGAAGGCGTGCAGGCCGATGGTGGTGGCGATCGTTCGCGTCCGGGCGAAGACGAGCGCCAGGATCAGCCCGAGCGCGAAGATGATGACCACCGCGGCCACGCCACCGCCGCCTGGGATATGGGCGACCGAGAAGAGGAGCGCGGAGCCGAGCACGGCCCGACGAGTGCCATATTCCCGCTCCCACGCGTTGAAGGCGAGGCCCCGAAAGAAGAGCTCCTCGGCGACGGGCGCGAGGATGGCAATCGTGAGGACCGCCACGACCGGGTTGACCTTGGTCGCGAGCCCGACGACCTCCTGCTGCCCCTCGAGGTTGATCCCCAGCCGCGAGAGCAACGACTCGATCGCGGCCGCGGCCAGCCCGATGGCGATCCAGGTCGCGACCCCGAGCGCGGCGCCGACCGCCAGCTGGGCGACGCTCTGCCAGCCGCGCCAGAGGCGCAGCCCGGGCAGGGCACGCGGAAGCGCCACGAACACGATGAGCACCGCGAGGAACGAGAGCGGCGTGACGAGCAGCTCGAACGTGAGCAGCGCCGGGGGAGGCGCCTGCAGGAGGTTGGCGTCCCAGTTCGCGAGCGCGAGGAGCACGGGTGCCGAGAGGATTGCCCCGCCGATGATCGCGAGCAGGAGAAGGGCGATGACCGAACCACCGCGGTACCGGTTCTCCGGCAGCACGCGCCGGCGGAGGATGCCGGCCAGTGGGATCCAGACCAGGCCGACCAGCAGCAGTCCCGCGCTGCCCAGCAGGCACGCGCCCGCGACGAGGGCATCCGTCGCGGACAGCCCGCGGTTCTGGGCCGCCCAGCTGATAGCTCCCGCGACCAGCAGGGCCACGACCGCCAGCCCCATCGCCAGCCATCCGGGCCAGGCCGGCGGGCCGGGTGGCAGCTCCTCGAAGAGCGGGCGGGTGCGACCGCGTACGCCCGCGTCGTTCAGCGCGGGCGGGAAGGCGGGGGGAGGTGAGGGTTCAGAGGGCGGCGCGACGTCCAACGGGGGATCAGGTGTTGGTCGCGCGGCGCAGCGCCCCCGCATCGGGCGGCAGGTCCGAGACACGCTCCCCCGCGGCCGCCGGTGACGTCGCAGGGCGTGTCGTCGGCCGGTCGAGCCGGTCGAGCTCCTTGCCGCAGTAGGCACACAGCGCCCAGTCGGGCTCGGCGAGGCGGCTGCATGCCGGACAGACGCGGTGCAGTCGGGTGCGGCAGTTGGGGCAGACGAGCCAGTCCGAGCCGACCCGCTGCCGGCAGGTGGGGCAGAGCCGGTTCTTCTCGACCTCCGCCAGCAGCGTCTCCTCGGCGAGTGACCGCTCATAGACCTCTGCGAGGGTCTCCCGTGGCCTGACGATGAGGTAGAGCACGACCGCGAACATGAAGAGCAGCGGAGTGAAGAAGATGATCAGCGCCGCGGCGAAGTAGGGAAGGATCGGGTTCTCGGTGCGGGCCTGCATGTCGCGGAATGCCCAGTAGGCCGTCCCGAGCCAGAGCAGGACCGCATACACCACGATCAGCTGGCCGACCAGCTCGACGATCGGGTTATGGATGAAGTCGTTCCAGATCTTCCCGGGATCGGGGAGGCCCTGCATCGCGCGCCCTTTCACGGTTCCTCGCCCGGAGCGTCGGTGACGCTCAGGGCGCCGGTCATGCTAGCAGATGACCGGTTCGGCAACCCCTTGACGGCCAAGACGGCCAAGTGTGTCGACGAGCAGCCGATGCTCGACCTCCAGCACGCGTCG
Organism: Chloroflexota bacterium; assembly: GCA_030774475.1. Lineage (GTDB taxonomy): Bacteria > Chloroflexota > Limnocylindria > QHBO01 > QHBO01 > CF-82. The sequence goes on from JALYLB010000144.1 coordinate 21,131, forward strand.
TGCCAGCGCCTCCGGATCGTCCAGCCGCTGGACGACCACGCTGGCCTGCGCCACGATCGGCCCCGCGTCGAGATCGCGGGTGACCCGATGGATGGTCACCCCCGTCTCGGCATCACCCGCCGCAAGGACGGAGGCGTGAACTGCCAGGCCCACCATCCCCTTGCCCCCGTGGCGGGGAAGGAGGCTGGGATGGATGTTGATCGTCTCGCCGGAAAAGGCCGCGAAGTACGGGGCACGCAGGAGCTGGTCGTAGCCCGCCAGGAGCGCCATCTGGCATCCGGCCTCTGCCAACGCGAGCCCGATAGCGCCATCACGTGATCGGGCATCCGGGAACGCGTCGCGGGTCAGCACCAGGCTTGGCACGCCGTGCCGGGCGGCGACTCGCAGGGCGCGCACTCGCGGCCGGTTGGAGATGACGATTCGGGGCTCGATGTCCTCCAGACGGCCGGCCTCCACCGCGTCGAGGACGGCCTCCAGGTTCGATCCGCGCCCGGAGACTAGGACGCCCAGCCTCACGCCCGTGCGGCGCTAGAGGAACGCAACGCGAGGCTGATCGGGCTCGACCGCCGTCACCCGTCCCACCACGCGCGCCTCCGGGACCGCGCTGAGCGCCACATCGACCAGCTTGGGTGCGACCACGCAGGTGAGGCCGATGCCGAGGTTGAAGGTGCGGACCATCTCCTCGTCCGGGATGTCACCGCGCTGCTGGATGAGGGTGAAGATGCGAGGCACGGTCCAGCTGCCGCTCTCGACCTCGACCCCGAGCCCCGCCGGCAGGGTGCGCGGCACGTTCTCGACCCAACCGCCGCCGGTGATGTGTGCGCACGCCAGGAGGTCGCCTCCGGATCCACGGAGCGCCTGCCGAAGATCGCGGAGCTCGGCGAGGTACGAGCGATGCGGCACCAGGAGCTCCTCGCCGACGGTGTGCGTCAGCCCCGGCGGCGTCGAGGCCCAGTCCCTCTCCGGGAAGATCCGACGTGCCAGGGAGAACCCATTGGTGTGCAGTCCGCTCGAGGGGAGACCGAGCAACGCGTCTCCGGCGCGAACCCGCGCCCCGTCGATCAGGTCGGCGCGGGCGACCACCCCGACCACGAAGCCGGACAGGTCGAGGTCCCCGTCGCGATACAGGTCGGGCAGCTCCGCCGTCTCCCCGCCGATGAGCGGCATGCCGGCCGCGGCGCACGCCCCGGCCACGCCTGCCACGATCGCCTCGGCCACTTCAGCCCGCAGGTGCCCCACGGCGAGGTAGTCGAGGAAGAAGAGTGGGTCTGCGCCGACCACGGCGATGTCATTGAGGTTCTGGTTGACGAGATCGACGCCAATGGTGTCGTAGCGTCCGAGGCCGATGGCGACCTTCAGCTTGCTCCCCACCGGATCTGTGCTGGCCACCAGCACCGGGTCGGCATAGGCATCTGGATCGAAGCGGAAGAGCCCCGCGAAGCCGCCGACCCCGCCGAGCACCGCCGGCGTGATAGTCGAGGCGGCGGCCCGCGCGATCAGCGTAACAGCCCGCCGTGCCTCGTCGAGGTCGACCCCCGCGTCGCGGTAGGTGCGCGCCATCGCTCAGCCTCGCTCGAGCGCGAACTTGTCGAGCTCGAGAGGCACCTGGGTCGGGTATCGGCCGTCGAAGCAGGCCGTGCAGAAGCCGCGCTGGTTTCCATCAACCGAGGCGAGCAGCCCCGCCTGGGAGAGGTAGCCCAGCGAGTCGGCACCGATCGCCCGGCGGATGCCGTCGAGGTCATGCGTCGCCGCGATGAGCTCGGATCGACGCCCGGTGTCGACCCCCATGTAGCACGGGTAGGCCATCTGCGGGGAATGGATGCGAACGTGCACCTCGCGCGCCCCGGCACGCCGGACCATGGCGACCGTCGGGCCGGTCGTCGTGCCGCGCACGATCGAGTCATCGACCATCACCACCCGCTTGCCGCGCAGTACCTCGGGGAGCGGGTTGTACTTCATCCGCACCGCCTCGTCGCGACCTTGCTGGGCGGGCTGGATGAAGGTGCGGCCCACGTACCGGTTCTTGATGAGCCCCTCGCGATACGGCAGCCCGGACTCCTCCGCGTAGCCGATCGCGGCCGGGATCGCCGAGTCCGGGACCGGGATCACCAGGTCGGCATCCGCCGGCTGCTCGCGCGCCAGCTGTCGGCCCATCTCCATCCGGGCCTCGTACAGGAGGCGGCCGCGGATGACGCTGTCCGGCCGGGCCAGGTAGACGAACTCGAAGACGCACAGCTTCTCGCTGGCGTCGGGCATGCGAGGTCGGTGCGAGTGGACCCCCTCCGCGTCGATGGTCAGGATCTCGCCCGCCTCAACGTCGCGGACGAACTGCGCGCCCATGGCATCGAGCGCCGCGCTCTCCGAGGCGACCGCCCAGCCGGCCGGCTGGCCGTCGCCGGCATACATGCGGCCAAGCGCGAGCGGCCGGAAGCCGACCGGGTCACGGACGGCGACCAGCGCGGTCTCGGTCAGCATCGTGAAGGTGTAGGCGCCGGTCGCGCGGTGGAACGCGCGCTCGATGCGCTGCGCCCACGTCCTTCCGGGCGCGTGGGCGATGAAGCGGGCGAGTACCTCGGTGTCGGAAGCGGTCACGAAGTCGACCCCTTGCTCGCCGAGCTCATCGCGCAGCCACGAGGCGTTGGTCAGGTTGCCGTTGTGGCCGAGCATGAGCTCGCCCAGGTCGCCGCGCGCGTGCACCGGCTGGACATTGGGGAGGGTGTTCGAACCCTGGGTCGAGTAACGCGTGTGGCCGATGGCGGCGATGGCTGCCTGGCCGGCGCCGCGTTCGTCACCCGCCTCGAGCGTCTCGATCGTCTCCCGGTCAAAGACCTGGCTGACGAGCCCGAGCCGCTTGTGGAGGTGCAGCTGTGAGCCGTCGGTGGTCGCGATCCCGGCCGACTCCTGGCCGCGATGCTGAAGCGCGTGCAGGCCGAGGTAGGTGAGCCGTGCGACCGGCTGGCCGGGGGCGTAGATGCCGATCACTCCACACTCCTCGCGCGGACCGTGAGGCGAATACGTCGGCAGGACGCTCAGCTCGGGGAGATCGCGGGACGGAATGGGGGGCATGGCTCGCAGGGGCGCGGGTTGGCTTGGATCGACTCCGGGCCGCGCGACGGGCGGTTTCCTCCGTCGCACCTTGATCAGGCTCCGCGGCGGAATCGGGGCACCGGTGAATGATAGTCGCCGCCGAGGGTCGCCGGGAAGCCCGAGCGGCGCGGTCAGGGGCCGCCATCGGTACCAATGGGGTACTGCATCACACCGCACGGGGGTCGGGATCGATGGTTGTCGTGCGTTGACTGTCTGCACAGAAGGACCATATAGCCATGGCCCGAGGGGGCGGGGTCGAGCATCCTGCGGTCACTCCCACTCGCCCTCAAGGGGACACATGCTCCGGTTCGTTCGAGCGCTCGGATTCCTTGCTCCCCTGGCTGTCACCGTTTGCGCGACGTTTGTGCTCGTCTCCACCACCGGGGCGGAGGCTCCTCTCCGGGTCTGGATCTTCACCCTCGTCCTGCTTGCCGCGCTGGCCGGGATGACGACGATGGCCCTCGCCGCCTGGAGCTTCATGGGCTGGCGTCTGAACCGGATCGCCGGGGCGCTGGAGGCGACCCTCACCGAGAAGACGCCGGTCGTCCTGAAGGAGTCGGGGATCGCCGCAGAACGGCGGCTGGCGCGGGCCTTTAACGCCGCCGCAGGCGCCTTCCTCCAGGTCGAGGCACGGGCGACCCACGACCGGCTGACCGGGGTCGCCAACCGCGAGACGCTGCTCACCACCCTGGTGGCCGAGGTCGAGCGCGCGGTCCGCCACTACAAGTCGCTCTCGGTGGCGTTCATCGACATTGACCGCTTCAAGCCGATCAACGACACCTACGGACACAACAGCGGCGACGCGGTCCTTCGTCAGATTGCGGCGATCATCACCGACAACATCCGCCCCTCCGACCTCTTCGGGCGCTACGGGGGCGAGGAGTTCATGCTCATCCTTCCCGAGACCAGCGCCGAGGAAGGGGTCGAGGTCGCCGAACGCCTGCGGCTTGCGGTGGCGCAGACACCGCTACTCATCGCCCGCCAGCAGACCACCAACGTCACCATCAGCGTTGGCATCGCCGGCGGACGTGGCAGCGAGCTCCAGCTCGACGCACTCGTCGACGAGGCGGATGCCGCGATGTATGCCGCCAAGTCCCTGGGTCGCAACCGCACCTACCTGTTCCGGGAGCTCGACGAGGGGGCGCCCGTCCGTCGCGCGCCGATCTCCCCCGACCGTCGCGCGGCCGCCGCCGCCATCGGCCGGTGGGCATCGGACACCGCGACCGAGGCCCTCGCCTCGGTCCTCGCGCCTCAGCCGCATCACCGCGGACGCCCGTCCGACATGATCGCCGCCCTGGCTACCGGGATCGCCCTTGAGCTGGGACTGCCCCAGGAGGAGGTCGAGCGCGTCCGGATCGCGAGCCTGCTGCACGACCTGGGCAAGCTCGCGGTGCCGCCGGAGATCCTCGACAAGCCGACGACCCTCTCGAACGGCGAATGGCAGGCAATTGGCGAGCACCCGCGCATCGGCCAGGTCATCCTGGAACAGGCGTCGAGCCTGCGCGACGCCATCCCGGTGGTGCTCCACCACCACGAGCGCTTCAACGGCACCGGCTATCCCCACGGCCTCCGCGGCCAGGAGATTCCGCTGGGGGCGCGAATCGTCGCAGTCGCGGACGCGTATCACGCCATCGTCCACGACCGTCCGTACAAGAAGTCACAGACGCACGCCGCCGCCCTCGCGGAGCTCCAGAGCAACGCGGGAACCCAGTTCGACCCCAATGTCGTTGCGCTCTTCTGCAGCCTGTACGCCGATGGCGTACCCCCCGATGGGCTGGAGGAGGTCTACCGCCTCCACGAGCGAGCGCGCGGAGGCCTCGACCGGCTCGACCCGCATGCGGCGGCCGCGTTGCTGGGCATTGGCGAGGGCGATGGAGATGTCCATCCACATATCCACGAGGAGCCCCGTCAGCTCGCCACCCGGAGACGGCGAACGAAACGGGCCCCGGACGGCGTGCAGGAGGCCGCCGGATGACACGGCGGCGTGCCGCGATGACGGTGCTCGCACTGCTGGCGGCGCTCGCGTGGGCGCCGCTCGGTGTATCCGCGGCACCGGTCAATGCCATGCACCGCCCGGTGGTCAGCCCGACGACCGGGCCCGAGCTCACCGGCCCGACCCTCGTCGTGGGCGACGCCGAATCAGCGGCGCCATCCGCCATGGCCGCGGCCACGCCCGGAGCGCCGAAACCGGGGACGCGGGCGCCGGCGCCGGCGGTCAGTCCCCCGG